>CAZKZT010000377.1:1882-3628 GCA_964557265.1 uncultured Hyphomicrobium sp. | reverse complement strand
GCTCGTCATTCATCCCGACGAGTGCATCGATTGCGGCGTCTGCGAGCCGGAATGCCCGGTCGAGGCAATCAAACCCGATACTGAACCTGGTTTGGAACGCTGGCTGGAGCTGAACCGCGAGTATGCGGACAAGTGGCCGAACATTACAGCCAAGAAAGCCGCCTTGCCGGAAGCCGATGACTTCCGCGACACGCAGAACAAATTTGAACAATACTTCAGCGCTGAACCTGGCGAGGGCGACTGAACCGAACAGGTGGCCTATTGAACACCGGCCACCTGTTGTGTGACGGTTCGAATACTTTTTTATGCCAGTTTAATCATTCCGACAGGCTGTATTCGGGAAGTTTGCGCCGAACGGCTTCTTTTTGCATGAAAAATGTGTTACAAGATCCCCCGGAGGCAGCAGTCCAACTTCCAGGGTTCGGGATCAGTGTCCGGCGTCGGAGCAGGAGCGGTGAGCGTAGCCAGTTGCCTCACGAGGTGCGCCTCCATCGATCGCGATGCCGATTGGGCAATGCCGCGCTTGACCCTGCCGAGGAGCCTTTGCGTGGGCCACGGCGAACTCTTTTTCAGCTGCGGAGCGACGGGGCTGGTTAAATAGCCGGCTTCGTTGAGAGACGTGCGATTGACGACCGCGGCAGGTGCAACTTGTCCGGGAGTTGATGCGGGCCTGCCGGGGTGGATGGTCCGTATACTTGAAGATGCCGCATGGGCGGCGTGCGTGTGGTGTGAAGTGTGGCGGAGTGAGACGAGCGATGGCCCAGAGCAAAAAATCCCCGGCGAAGACCGCATCGAAGTCAGCGGAGCCCCGTAAGGCGGATAAGGCCGTTCACGCGAAGAAGCAAGTTCCGCGGACGGCGGCGCCCAAGTCGGCGAAGCCGGCGGCTGCGAAGGCCGCCGCTGCGAAAACTGCGGCAACCGCGATCAAGACGAAATCAACGAAGCCTGCTGCGGCCAAGGCTCAAGTCAAGGGCAAAGCCGAGACGCCAGCGAAGACACAGGTAAAGGCCAAGAGCGAAGTGACATCAACCAAGAAGACGGCAGCGCCGGCACGTCCATCGCAGACCAAGACTGCCGCGGCCAAACCCGCTCCGACGAAGGCGCCGGCCAAGGCTGCCGCGAAGGTCGCTCAGGCGACGCCGGCACCCGCAGCGGCCAAGCCGGCTGCGAAGACGGCGGCGGCAGCCAAGGCACCGGTAGCGGGCAAGGTCACGGTTCCGACGGACAAGGGGCTGGCAGCGGCGATTGCTGCGCGGGCCAAGGCCGCGGCGGCGCCGACCGCGCGCGCGATGCCAGCAGCGGTTCACAAGTCCGCTGCGCGGATGACGACCGCGCCGTCGATGCCGGTGTTGCCGGCCCAGCCGACGTTGCCGCGGGCAGCCGTCGTGACTCCGAAGGAAGTGGCACTGAAGGCCGCCGAGGCCAGCCGTCAGCAGGCTCTGGCCCCCAAGAAGCCGGTGAACTCGCGCAACGGTTTCAAGATCGGCGAGTCGATCGTCTATCCGGCGCACGGCGTCGGCCAGATCGTCGGCATCGAGGAGCAGGAGATCGCGGGCATGACGCTCGAGCTCTTCGTGATCCAGATCGAGAAGGACAAGTTGACGCTGCGCGTGCCGACCTCGAAGCTCGAGCAGGCGGGCGTCCGCAAGCTCGCCGAGGACAACATCGTCTCGCGCGCCATGGAGACGCTGAAGGGCCGCGCCCGCATCAAGCGGACCATGTGGAGCCGCCGCGCGCAGGAGTACG
>CAZKZT010000377.1:0-1872 GCA_964557265.1 uncultured Hyphomicrobium sp. | reverse complement strand
CGAGGCCAAGATCAACTCGGGCGATCTCGTTGCGATTGCCGAAGTGGTGCGCGACCTCTATCGCTCCGACACGCAGCCGGAGCAGTCCTACTCGGAGCGCCAGCTCTATGAGTCGGCGCTCGACCGGATGGCGCGTGAGATCGCCGTCGTAGACAAGCTCGACGAGCGCACCGCGATGCAGCGCATCACCGAGGTGCTCTCGCGCAGCGCCCGCGGCCGTCGCGCCAGCGAGGAAACCGCCGGCGATACGCAGGCGGCCTGATCCGGCCAAGCGGCACCTGAAACAACGAAGCCCGGCAGCTCGCGCTGCCGGGCTTTTCGTTTGCACAGCGCCTGCCGGCTATTCTGCCGCGGCTGCACGCGGCTGCGGCTTGGCACCCTTCTTCGGTTTGAAGCCGATGCCGATGTCGCGCACCGGCGCTCCGGCGCGCTTCTGCGCCGCCGTCATCGTCTTGCGCAGGTCGGCGAAGTAGGGGAGATGCTCGACTTCGATGGCGTGGCGCGGCGTGTCCTTGAAGTTGGCGCGCACCCACGCTTTGCGTTCTTCGATCTCGGCCAGCATGCCGGCGGTGTCGGGGAACGCCGCGCGACCCGCCTCGTGCTCGCGGATCCAGCGCGTCTGGCCTTCGCAGATCCAGTTCAGCGCCGTGTCGGAGTTGAAGAAGGCGAGGAAGTAGAGCCCGCGCCAGTCGGGCGGTACCAGGCGCATGTAGAGGTCGAGGCCATTGTCCTTGATCGCGAGGATCTCCTTCGGCACGAAGTCGAGATCGATCTCGTAGCCGGTGGCCGCGATCAGCGTGTCGAATTCCTCCGCGCTGCCGTCGACGAAGTGCAGCATCTTGCCGTCGATGCGCTCGATGCCGTTTTTCACCACCACGCGGCGGTAGTGGATGTGGTTGACGATGTTGGCGTTCGACGTCGCGTGCACGCGCTTCGATGTTGTCGGAAAGCCCAAGCGTTTCATGTCGCCCTGGATGACGTAGACCAGCGCCTTCAACACGCGGTTGCGCACGGCAGCCGGGATCCACGGCTTGTAGAACGGCTGGATCGTGTCCCAGAACGGCCGCCCGAACGCGAGCTTGGGGATGATGAGTGCACTCGACCGCGCGACGAGAACGGTGCGTTCGGCCGCAACCGCGAGGTCGCTCGCGATATCGAGCGCGCTGTTGCCGACACCGACCACGCAGACGCGCTTCTTCACGAATGGCGCCGGCTCCTTGTAGTCGTGCGAATGCAGATACTCGCCTTTGAAGCCATCACGGAACATCGCAACTTCGAGCGGCTTGGTGAGATGTCCGCTCGCGACGATGACGGTATCGTGCTCGAAGGTTTCACCAGCCTCGCTCTTGAGCTGCCAGCGTGGCTTCGCAGCGGTGTAGGCCGCAGCCGGGCGCAGGTCGACGATCTTCGTGTTGAAGCGCACATGCGGGAGGATACCGAAGTGTGCGGCGTAGTCCTTGAGATATTTCGCCATGTCCCAGTGCGAGGGGAACGGCTGCACCGAGGGATCGAACGGATAGTCGGAGAAACTCGTCAGGTCGCGCGCGGTGTTGATGTGGAGCGTGCGATAGGCGGACGATCGGTTGTTGTCGTTCTGGTAGACCCACATGCCGCCGACGTGGCTGCCGATCTCGTAGAGGGTGACGTCCCAACCCTCTTCCATCATGTGCTTGGCAGATGTGAGCCCCGACGCGCCTGCGCCGATGATCCCGATCGATTTTCGCTCCGACATGGCGGCCCTGCTTCGCTCCCGGATATCGTTCGTCCGAACGGTAGCGGGACGCGGGAAACTTGTCACCCGCGAGCGGAGCATGGGCCATAGCGGCGTCAGGCAGCGGGAACCGGGTGGACCACGGACCGTTTAACCTGATG
>CAZKZT010000376.1:0-3631 GCA_964557265.1 uncultured Hyphomicrobium sp. | reverse complement strand
GCACTTTCTGCACCGTGACGTGGTTCTTGCTCGCCGTTTCGAGGCGGACCTCCAGCTCGGAAAGAACCTTCTCCTTCTGGCTGATCTGATCGTCGATCACGCGCTTCTGCTGAGCAAATGCCGTCATCATTGTCGCGAAGATGGCCGACTGCTCGGCAACACCCGGCGCCTTCGGTCCGCCGAACCGACCGAAGTCCGGCGAGCGATCGTTGACGAACGCGCGCAAGCGCTCTGCGCGAATCTCCAGCGCCCACTGCTTCCTGCGCGCCGCCTCCATGTCCTCGCTCGCGCCCGCTCCCGCGAGGATCACGAGAGATTCGCCCTTGTTGACGATCTGTCCTTCGATAACCTTGATCTGTTGGACGATGCCGCCGTCCAGATGGTCCACCGTCTGCACAAAGCCCATCGGCACGATCTCGCCCGGCGTGCGCGCGATCTCGTTGATGTTGGTCATGCCTGCCCAGAGGAGGAATCCGCCCAACGAGCAGCTCGCCAGGAATGCCACGCCCCGCACGAGATGCGGCGCTGTGCCTTCCTCAAGGCGCGCGGACTGGGAGAGAAAACGCATCTGCCGTTTCGCAGACGAGTTGCGCTGCCCCTCGGCCATGCCGACCATCGACCGCAGGCGACGACCCAACGACATGCGTCCCGCCGGTTCTTCGCTCGTCTTCATGCGCTCAACTCCAAAGGCTTGTTGACGACCTCGACCACCGGTACGCCACCCGGTCGAAGCGTAATGATCTTGTCCGCCATCCGCGCGTGGTCCGACCGGTGCGTCACGAACACGAGAGTCTGTTTGCCTCGCGCCTCCGCGATCAACTCACCGATCGTTCCGCCGAGGCGCGTCGCCATCAACGAATTGGGGATTTCGTCGAGCAGAAGAACGGCACTGTTCTGCAGTAGAGCGCGCGCCAGCGCTATGCGATGCACGATGGCTGGATCCGATGCCAGCACTGCGCTGTCTTCGACGCGCGTGTTCAGGCCATCCGGCAGTCTCGCGACACGCTGATCCGCACCGGCGCGATGCAGCGCTGCCCAGATTTCCTCTTCACTGGCGAGCGGGCGCACGATGCGCAGATTGTCGGCGATCGTGCCATCCAGCAGATGCGGATTCTGCGGCAAGTAGGCCACAAGCCGGCGCACGTCACGCACCATGAGCTGGCGGATGTCGAAGCCGTCCATGAAAATCGCCCCGGTTTGCGGCGCGTACAGCCCTTGCACCAGTTTCAGAATGCTCGACTTGCCCGCGCCGCTCGATCCCCGGATCGCGACCACTTCTCCAGGCCTGATGGCCATGTTGAGTGCGTAGAATACCGGCCCCGCATCGCGCTGATAGCGAAGGGATACGTTGCGGAACGATAGCGCACCTTCGGCCTTCGCAATCCGCGCGGAAGCGACCTCCGTATTGATCTCCGGCTCCAGGTCCATCAGCTCGTTGATCTGGGCCACGCTATTGCGGGTCTGCTCAAAGCGCGGAATCATCTGACACAGGCTGTAGAATGGCATCAGAACGCGCCAGACCAGGATCATGGTCGCAATCAGGACGCCGACGGTGATCGCACCCGACCAGATCAACTGGACGCCGATCGTAAGCGTGGCGACAGCTGCAATGATGGACAGGCCATGCCCGAGCGTCTCGCCGATCGATCCGAGGAAGTAGAGTTTCGCGAGCGCATGGTGCTCGCGCGCGGATAGCTGCCTGTACTTTCTGGCCCAAGCCTCCTGCAGACCAATGGTCCGCAGCGCTTCGAGTTTTTCGAACGTCTCGATCGCGAATTGCTGCGTCACCGAGCTATGCTTGGCGGCCTCTCGTATCGTGCTCTTCACGAAGTGGCGCACGGCAACGAACACGGCAACATAGGCCACCGCGATGAGCAGGGGAACGAAGACGAGGCTGCCAGCCAGATAGGCGATAGCGATTGCCGAGATGACGATCGCGGGGAGCTCCAGGACGGCGAGAAACACCGGCCCGGAAAAGAAATCACGAACGGATTCGAACGTCTTGATGCGGGCGACCTGCGCCGCAACGGCGGCCCGCTCCACAAACGACGGCGCCAGCAGGAGCAATCGCTCGAAGATCGACGCGCCGATCACGTAGTCCAGGCGGGCCGTCAGCCAGGCCAGCGCTTCGGTCCGCAGACTGCGCAGGCGCCATTCCATGAAGATCGCGGCGGCCAAACCCACGGCAAGCATGGGCAAGGGCTCGAGCGTCTGCGGCGCGATCACACGATCATAGATCAGCATGACCGCAATCGGAGTCGCGAGGGATACCGTGTTGAGCACGATACCCAGCGCAAGAAGCCACCAGAACGTGCTGGAAAAGCGCGCCAAGGTGCGCCGGAACCATCGCGGCTCGAACAGCCGCTCATTGCCGCGCGCCGGTTCCTTATCGTCGGAGGTCCACTTCTGGTAGAAGTAGGCTGTTCCAACGACATCGAGGAACGGTGCGCCCTCCTCGACGCGGTGGATGTCTCCGCTCCGCCCGTCGTAGACATCCAGCTGCCCTTCCTTCTCCGGATCGCTGTTCTCGAGAAGAACGAACACTTCGGAGTCACGCGGCGATGTCGCATCTCCCGCGATGAAGAGACACGGCAGAAGGCTCGCGTCGATATCGCGCGGCCTCAGCTTGGCGGACTTGCTTTCGTAGCCGACGTTGGCCAACGCGTTGATGACATCCAACGTGTCGATGGCCTCTGCCCGCCTGGGAAGCGACTCGACAACGCGGGCAATTTCCATTGTCGGATCGAGCGCGAGCAGAAGTGTACAGAGACAGCGCGCCAGACCGGACTCGCCTTCGCCATTCTGCCACGTCGACATCTTCAACTTGCCGTGGAAGCCCGCGACGTTGGCCGCGGTGAGCACCGAACGCGCCTCCGTGTTGCGCAACCCGCGCACGGGGACGGCCACCGCGCCGCCGGCAATGGGCGTAAGACTCGTCGCCTGCCCGTCGCTCATGACAGATCCCCTTCAATGACCCCGATCTTGGATCGGCCAGGACGCGCCTGGAGAATGAGCTTCCCACCCGCCAATGTGTAATGACGGTCTGCGAGGCTGCGGAAATTCTTGTCGTTCGCCACGATGACCAGCGCCGACTGGTGCTTGATGGATGCCAGGACACGATAGAGACGCTGGTAGGACACCTGATCGAGAGAGATATCCGCGTTGTCGAAGAGCAGGATCCGCGGCTTGCTGATCAAAGCGCGAAGCAGCGTGATCATGTGCTTCATGCCGGGAGAAATCGGATCGGAGAGCGTTCCGGTGAGGCGCGTATCGAAGCCGTGCGGAAGAGCCGCGAACTCCTGCCGCAGGCCCAGCGCCGCGATCACTTCGATGGCATCCGTGAACGGCACAGCACCGAAGCGCGTGATGTTGTCGCGGATCGTTCCGCGAAAGATAACGCCGGAGGCACTCAGGAAGCCCACATTGCGCATGATGTAGTCCGGCCGCACACTCCTCATCGAAATGCCGTCGACGAACACATCACCTTCGAGAGGGCTATATATCCCGGCGAGGACCTTCAGAAGCGTGGTCTTACCGCTGCCCGTCACACCATCGATACAGACCGCCTCTCCGCGCCGGACCTCCAGATCGATGCCATTCAGCAGGAACGGCGCATCATCGCTGTAGCGGA
>CAZKZT010000375.1:0-3649 GCA_964557265.1 uncultured Hyphomicrobium sp. | reverse complement strand
TCGTCGTCGGCACATCGGGTAGGAACTTCGAGCGTTCGGAATCGAGTACGGCAAGCGCCCGCACCTGCCCCGAGCGCACCTGCGGCACGATCGATCCGACGTTGTCGAACGACACATCGATGTTGCCGGCGAGCGTCTCCTTCAACTGCGCGGCGCTGCCGAGCAGATGGACGAGGCGGAAGCTCGCCCCCTGGTTCGCCTCTTCAACCATCAGAACCGCCAGATGATCGTCGGAGAGGAGGCCAGTCGTCGCCGCGCGCACAGTGCCGGGCTTGGCCTTTGCCGCGTCGATCACATCCTTCAGCGTCTTGAAGGGGCTGTTGGCCGCGACCCAGACGACACCCGGATCGAGCACCTGATTGGCGATCGGCGTGAAGCTGCCTTCATTGAAGACGGCCTGGCGCTCGGGATCGAGGATGATGGTGCTGGTCGCCGGGAGATTGAGGAATCCGATCGTGTAACCGTCGGGCTTCGCGCGGGCGAGTTCAGTCCACGCGATCTGGCCGCCAGCGCCGCCTCTGTTCACGACGACGATCGGTTGGCCGAGGATCTTCTCGGCGATGCCGGCCACGACGCGGGCACCGACATCGGTCGAGCCGCCAGCGGGGAAACCGACGATCAAGTTGATCGGCCGGCTTGGATAATCCTGCGCTGCGGCCGGCGATATCGCGAGCCCGGGGGCGAACAATAGGGCGAACACCACCGCTGTCACAGCGACGGCCAGCTTGTGCAGTCTCACAGGGAGCGCCTCCGGTCGATGAACGCCTGACTCATTCGGATCGACTGAGCCGAATGATGCACCGCGATTCATATCGAGGGCAAATGACAACGCTGCAATGTTGGCGTGAGTTTTACACGAACGCGCGGCGCGGCGCCTCTTTGGTGCAATGATGCAGTGCACACCATGTCGCTGACGATCGTTCGATGTCGCGTCATGATGTGGACATCACTGCCCTCGAAAAGCGCTATGGATGCAGAAGACGGGGCGCAACCAGCCCGCAACAATTTCCGAACAGCGAAATCCGAGCGCCGCATGACTGGACCGACCACTCACCTCGATCAGCTCCGTCGCGACCCCGCGTTCGCAACGCTCAGGCGTTCGCTCGATGTCTACTATGGCGACAGCGCGCGCGAGGACGCAATGGACGCGCTCTATGCGCGCTTCGTGCGCTCCGGCGATCTCGCCTTCGACATCGGCTCCCACGTCGGCGACCGCATCGGCGCCTTCCGCCGAAACGGCGCGCGCGTCGTGGCGCTCGAGCCGCAGCCGCTGTGCGCGGCTGTCATCCGCACGCTCTATGGCGACGATCCGAATGTCACGCTCGTCGAAAGCGCCTGCGGTCCGCAAGCTGGCAACCTGAAGCTCCACATCAACTCGGCTAATCCGACCGTCACCACCGCGTCGCTCGATTTCGTGAAGGCGGCGGACGGTGCCGGCGGCTGGGAAGGCCAGATCTGGGATCACGAGATCGCGGTGCCCGTCACGACGCTCGATGCGCTGATCGCCACGCACGGGCAACCCGCCTTCATCAAAATCGACGTCGAAGGCTTCGAGGCCGATGTGCTGGCGGGGCTGAGCCAGCCCGTCGCGGCGCTCTCGTTCGAGTTCACCACCATCCAGCGTGATGTCGCCTTCGCCTGTCTCGACCGCATTGCAGCGCTCGGCGGCTACCGCTTCGACCTCGCGCTCGGGGAGTCCCAGCAGCTCGAACTCGGCCGCTGGTCGACCGCCGATACGCTGCGCCGCCACATCGCCGCGCTCCCGCACGACGCCAATTCGGGCGACGTTTACGCTAAATGCGCGGCGGCGTCGACGTAAGTCTTGCCGTCGAACAAGTCGGCCGCAAACCCCTCGCGGCAGTCAAGAATCCGCCGCACTGCGGGACACGCGCAGCAGCCGGGCGCCCAGGGCCGTGGCACCGCGCCGTGTTGTCCTTGCCTTGGGTGCCCCTTCACCGTCATAAAGCGCTTCCGACCGCATCGGTCCTGCGGGCGCCGCGCCCCGGACCTCGACTTGCCGCAGCAAGGAGCCTGCCGTGACCACCAACTCGAAGATCGTGCTCATCGACCGCCATCCCGGCCGTTCGACCCAGACCATGGGCATCGCGCGCGCGCTCGGGACCGATCCCGACCTGATCCACGAGCCCTCGGTCGGCGTGGTGGGCACCAAGGGCGACAGCCAGTGCTACCTCGGCGTTCTCGACAAGGTTGACGCGGTACACGCGCGCCTCAAGGACCGGATCGGCATGGAGCCGGGCAAGCTCAAGCTCCGTCTCGTGCAGCCGGAATACACGATCGCGACGTCGGACGGCATCCGCAACGGTACGCGCGAGATGCGCTACTCGCTGATCGGCCGTGAGGTCACGAACGACGCCATGTGCGAGCATCTCGAAGCAACCGGTCTCGCCGGCACCATCGCCATCGTCGCCTGTGACAAACCGCCGGTCGGCACGCTCGCCGCCCTGCTCGAGCACAATCAGCCCGCGATCATCATGTCGGACGGCTCGATCCATCCGGGTCACGATCCGAAAACCGGCGAGACGATCGATCTCGTGACCGCCTACCAGGTCGCCGGACATCCGGATCACAACTACCGCCAGCACATCGCCTGCTTCGCCTGCCCGGGCATCGGCAGCTGCGGCGGCATCTTCACGTACAACACCATGCAGACGTTCATCGGTGTCGTCGGCATGCAGCCGCTGGAGATGGTCGCGCCGCCGTCCGATGATCCGCGCCGCACGGGCGAGTTCGCCGACCGGCTGGTCGATCTCCTTGCGATGATGATGGAGAAGGACATCAAGCCGCGCGACATCGTCAGCCGCGACTCGATCCGCAATGCCGTCATCGTGGCGATGGCGATCGGTGGCTCCACCAACGTGACGCTGCACGCGCCCGAGATCGCCCGCGCCGCCGGTTTCGCCGATTTCTGGAAGGACGTGATGACGCCGGAGGAGTTCAACCACCTCTCGCAGAACATCGTGCCCGTGCTCACGGATGCGCGGCCCTACGGCACGTATTCGATGGTCGACATCGATGCGAAGGGCGGCATTCAGGTGATCGTGCGCGAGCTGCTCGATGCGGGTCTGCTGAATGGCGATGTGCTCACCTGTACCGGCGAGACGCTGGCCGAGCAGGTCAAACGGCTTGGCGCCGGCAAGGCCGACGGCACGGTCGTCTATCCGGTCGAGAAGCCCTACAAGCCGACCGGTGGTTTGCGCGTCCTCGGCGGCAACCTGTCGCCGGAGTTCTCCGCGATCCTCAAGCTCGCCGGCGTCGAAGGCGGCCTCGAGGACAACGTGTTCCGCGGCAAGGCGCGCGTGTTCGAGGGCGAGCAGGGTCTCCTCGACGCGCTCGACACCAATCCCGACCAGTTCCAGAACCACGACATGATCATCGTGCGTTACGAGGGCCCGAGCGGCGCCCCGGGCATGCCGGAAATGCTCGATCCGACCTCGCGCATCACGGCGCTCTGCCGTGAACGCGACATCGTCATCGCGCTGATGACGGACGCGCGCTTCTCCGGTGGTTCGGTTGGCCTTGTGATCGGTCACGTCGGACCGGAAGCCGCCCTCGGCGGGCCGATCGCGTTCATCGAGAATGGCGACGAGATCGTCGTCGATCTCAACAAGGACGAACTCAACTGCACCGC
>CAZKZT010000374.1:0-3656 GCA_964557265.1 uncultured Hyphomicrobium sp. | reverse complement strand
GCCGCAGTCGATCGGCAAGCCGTCGGAAGGTACGCAGGGCTGAGACCGGCGCAAGTGCGCGTCAGCCTTTGATGGAAGCTTCAGCGCTTCCATCTCGACCGATCAGGCTCCAACGCGCCGGACCGATCAGCTGCCCGAGACGTAGATCCGTTGGAAACGTGGGCCGAGACGCGTGAGCACCTCGTAGCCGATGGTGCCAGAGCTATCGGCGAGGTCGTCGATCTGGACGTGGCGTCCGATCAACTCGGCCCAGGCGCCACGCTGCGCCAGCGCGGGCGGCACATCGGTGACGTCCAGCGTCACGAGATCCATCGACACCCGCCCGGCGATCGGGGCCCGGTAACCGCTGATGTAGGCAGGCGGCGACGGCTTCCCGACCGGGCCTGAGATCGAGCGCAGGAAGCCGTCGGCATAGCCGGTTGCGATGGTGGCGATCCGCGTCGGCCGCGCTGCGGTGAACATCGCACCGTAGCCAACCACCGCGCCGGGCGCGATCTCACGCACCTGCAGAATGCGCGCCTCGACACGCACCACTTTGGCCGCCGGATTGGGCCGCCCCTCGACGGCGCGCCCGCCGTAAAGCGCGATCCCCGGCCGCACGAGATCGTAGCGGTAGTCGGGGCCAAGCAACGTGCCTGCCGAGTTCGCGAGACTGGCTGGCGCTGGCGGCAACAGCGCGCGCATCGCATCGAAATTGGCCTTCTGGCGCGCATTCATCTCGGCACCGCCGAAATCGGCGCACGCGAGATGGCTCATCACCAGTGCCAACGTGAAATCGGCGAACGGCGCCGGATCATCGGCCAGCGCCTGCACCTCGGACGGCGGCAGACCGAGCCGGCTCATTCCCGTGTCGAGCTGGACCGCCGCGGGCAACTTGCTCCCGACCGCGCGGCAATAGGCGGCCCACTCCTCGATCTCGGCGCGGCCGCTCAACACAGGCCGCAGCCCTCGATCGGCACAGACAGGTGCCGTTCCCGGCATCAGGCCGTCGAGCACATAGACGATCGCTTCCGGCAACGCCGCCTTGACCCGCGCGCCTTCGACGAGCGTCGCCACGAAGAACGTCCGGCAGCCCGCTTCCCACAGCGCCGCGACCACCCGCTCGATTCCGAGACCATAGGCGTCGGCCTTGACCACGCCCGCGCACTCCGCACCGTGCGCGACCGCGGAAAGCCAGCGCCAGTTCGCCTTGATCCCACCGAGATCAACCGTCAGCAGCGCCCGCGCGGCGGCACTTACAGCCGCAGACTCGTGTCCCGTTGTGCCGGGGGCGGACGCTGGAACTCGCGACATTCGATCCTCACTCAAAACGCTCCGGGATGTACTGATCGGGGGCCAGATCGAAGAATCGCGTGTACTGGCCTTCGAACCCGAGCGTCACCGTACCGACCGGGCCGTGACGCTGCTTGCCGATGATAGCCTCCGCCTTCCCGGAGACCATCTGCATTTTCGCCATCCACTCCTGGAACTCAGCGGTGCCCTCGTTCGGCTTGGTACGCTCGACGTAGTACTCCTCGCGGAACACGAACATGACCACGTCGGCATCCTGCTCGATCGAGCCCGATTCACGAAGGTCCGAGAGCTGCGGCCGTTTGTCCTCACGCTGTTCGACCTGACGCGACAGCTGCGACAAGGCGATGATCGGCACCGAAAGTTCCTTGGCGAGCGCCTTGAGACCCGTCGTGATCTCCGTGATTTCCTGGACGCGGCCTTCGCCCGTGCGCTTCGAACCGCTCAGCAGCTGGAGATAGTCCACGATCAGCAGACCGAGGCCACGCTGGCGCTTGAGCTTGCGGGCGCGGGCCGCGAGCTGGGCGATCGAGATACCGCCGGTCTGGTCGATGTAGAGCGGGATCGTCGACATCCGCTGCGACACCTCCACGAGACGCTTGAACTCGGCCTCGTTGATCAAGCCGCGGCGGATCTTCTCGGACGAAATCTCCGCCTGCTCGGCCAGGATACGGGTCGCGAGCTGCTCGGCCGACATTTCGAGCGAGAAGAAGCCCACCACCGCGCCGTCGGTGACCTTGTCGGTGCCGTCCGACTGCTTCTGGACCTTGTAGTTGTTGGCGACATTGAACGCGATGTTGGTCACCAGCGCTGTCTTGCCCATCGAAGGACGGCCCGCGAGGATGATGAGGTCCGATCCCTGGAGACCGCCCATCTTCGTGTCCAGGTCCCGCAGTCCGGTCGAAATGCCGGAAAGCCCGCCATCACGCTGATAGGCGTTGTTCGCCATATCGATCGCGTGGATCAGCGCCTCGCCGAAACCCAGGAAGCCCTGGCCGTACTTGCCCGTCTCCGCCAACGAGAACAGCCGGTTTTCGACGTCCTCGATCTGCTCATCGGGCGGGAAATCGACCGGCGCATCGTAGGCGGCGTTGACCATGTCCTCGCCGATCAGGATGAGCTGGCGGCGGATCGCGAGGTCATAAATGGTGCGGCCATAATCGAGCGCATTGATGATCGTCGTCGCGTTGACCGCGAGCTGGCCGAGATACTGCGGCACCGTCAGCCCCGGCTCGATCGGCGGCGCGGTCTCGAAGAAGGTCCGCAGGGTGACCGGCGTCGCCTGCTTGCCGCTGGCGATCAGCTTGGCCGCGGTCTCGTAGATCTGCTGATGCAGCGGATCGAAGAAATGATGCGGATCGAGAAACTGCGACACCCGGTCATGCGACTCGTTGTTGACCAGGATGGCACCGAGCAGGGCCTGCTCGGCGTCGAGATTGTGCGGGGCGGCGCGGAGCGCGAGCGACTCCGCCTCGGTGCCGGTGTTGGCGGCGGCGAGGCTCAGAAGATCGGGGGCGGTGCGGGTGCTTTTCATGGGCCCGACAATCGCCGATTCGCGGGGGCCCAAGGCAGTGGCAAGTGCTTCCTGCCCGAGATGCTCCCCTGTATGCACAGGCGTGCAACAGCCGGCTTGCAGTGATGCCGAATCGCACTGCCGCGACATGTGTACATGCCTCGATCTCCGGATTGTACTGACAGCCCGGGAAAGCTATTCCAAGGCCAGGATCAGAGCCGGCGCGGTGTGGCGCCGGCCACCCCCACGCACCGATCGAGGACCAGACCCATGACGCTCGCCAACCCGCGTATCACCCGCGCGCTGATCTCTGTCAGCGACAAGCACGGCGTCGTCGATCTGGCCCGCCGCCTTGCATCTGCCAACGTCGAGGTTCTCTCGACCGGCGGCACCGCGACCGCGCTCAAGGCGGCCGGCATCGCCGTCAAGGACGTCGCCGAGCACACCGGCTTCCCCGAGATGATGGACGGCCGCCTCAAGACGCTGCATCCGAAGGTGCACGGCGGCCTGCTCGCGATCCGCGGGAATGCCGAGCACGAGGCGTCCGCCCAGGCCCACACGATCGCGCCGATCGATCTGCTGGTCGTGAATCTCTATCCGTTCGAGGAGACAGTCGCGAAGGGCGCGGCCCTCGACGACTGCATCGAGAACATCGACATCGGCGGTCCGGCCATGATCCGCGCGGCGGCCAAGAACCACGCCGGCGTGACCGTGGTCGTCGACCCGGCGGACTATGATCGCGTGCTGGAGGAGATGGCCGCCAACGGTGGCGCGACGACGCTGGCTCTGCGCCGCACACTGGCCGCCAAGGCCTTTGCGCGCACCGCTGCATATGACGGCGCAATCTCGAACT
>CAZKZT010000373.1:0-3680 GCA_964557265.1 uncultured Hyphomicrobium sp. | reverse complement strand
CGAAGGCGTTGGCGACCGGCGGCACTCAAAAAAAGCCGGAGGCGTACGCGTCCGCGGCAAACATAGCTACTTCCCCATCCACCACGTATCGACGTTGAAGCCGTAGAGCGTGGGACGCGGGGCGGGGTGGAGGTTGGCCCAGTAGCCGACCCATTGCCGCTTGAGATGAAACAGCGGAACCACGTAGTCGCCCGAAATCAATACGCGATCGAGCGCGCGCACGGCCGCCTCGAAGTCCTCGCGCTCCTCGGCTTTGAGCAGCGCTTCGATCATGGCATCCACCGCCGGATTCTTGACGCCCGGATAGTTGAGCGAGCGCTCGATGTCGGCGGCGTTGCTGCCCCAGCGATTGATCTGCTCGTTGCCCGGCGACAGGGATGCGGGCCAGTTCGCCTGGATCATATCGAAGTCGAATGTCCTCAGGCGCTCCTGATACTGGGAGCTGTCGGCCTGACGCACGCGCACGTCGATGCCGAGCCGCCGCAGCGTATTCGTGTAGGCGAGCATCAACCGCTCCTGCGCGCGGCTGGCGGCGAGAATCTCGAACGACAGCGCCCGGCCATCGCCCGCCCGCATCTTGCCCTTGCCGAGCGAAAATCCGGCTTCCTTCAGCAGCGCGATCGCACGCGACAGGTTCTCGCGGTTATGGCCCGAGCCATCACTCGACGGCAGACTCCACGCGCCTTCGAGAACCTCCGGTTTCACATACTTGGCGAACGGCGCGAGCAAGGCGCGCTCCCTCGCGTCTGCTGCCCGTCCCGTCGAAGCGAGCACTGAACGCTCGAAGTAGCTCTGTGTGCGCGTGAAGCTGCCGTGATAGAGGTTGCGATTGACCCACTCGAAATCGAACATCAGGATCAGCGCTTGACGCACGCGCTGATCGGCAAACGGCCAGCGCCGGTTGTTGAATGCGAACGCTGCCATCCCCGCCGGAACGCCGAGATCGAATTCGGCAATCCTGGCGCGCCCCTCGTTGACTGCCGGCAGCGACGTCGCCTCAGTCCAGCGCGCGGGATCTTCCTCGGGCCTCAGCGAGATCTGACCGGCCTTGAATGCCTCGAACAGCGCGGACGCATCGCGGTAATAATCGTAGCGCACCTCGTCGAAGTTGAACCTGCCACGATTGATCGGGAGATCGCGCCCCCACCAGTCGGGATCGCGCTGATAGGTGATCGAGCGGCCGGCATCGACAGCGGCAACCTTGTATGGTCCGCTGCCGACGGGCGGATCGAGGGAGGTCAGCTCGAAGCTCTCGGGATCGATGAGGTGCTTCGGCAAAATCGGCATCAACCCGAGCAACAGCGGCGCCTCGCGATTGCCGTGCGGATCGAAATCGAAGCGCACCGAACCGGGCTGCACCACCGTAGCCTTCTGCACCGTGCGGTAGTGGGCCCGCATGTAGGGCAGGCCCTTGTCCTTGAGCTGCTCCCAGGAGAAGATCACGTCGTCGGTCGTCACCGGACGGCCGTCGGAAAATCGCGCGCGTGGATCGAGATGGAAGGTGATCGAGCGGCGATCCGGAGGCACATCGATCGTCCGCGCGATGAGCCCGTAAAGCGAGAACGGCTCGTCGAGCGAACGGCCGAGAAGACTCTCGTAGACGTAGTCGCGCAAGCCCGCAGCCGCGACGCCCCTGACGATGAACGCCGTCAGGCTGTCAAAGGTCCCGTGCTGGCCGAGCACGATGCGGCCGCCTTTTGGGGCATCCGGATTGACATACGGAAGATGAGCGAAGTCACGAGGCAGCGCGGGACGGCCATGCATCGCGATGCCATGCGCGCCGTCCTGGCGGGGCTCGGCCGTGGCGCGCCCGCTGGCGGCCACGGCCAGCAGCGCCGCCGCAGCCAGCAGCACCGACAAAAACGTACACGTCCCGCACCGGACGCCGAAGCGCGACAAAAGCGACCGTTCGGCCGCACGGTTCATGGCCCACCTGCCCATGGCCCGAGACATGCACGCCGATCGCGTCAGGATCAAGTCCGGGGCGCTCCACACGCTGCGGGAATTGTGACAGAATTACTGGACTTGCCGATGCTTCCGCGGAACCGTTCTAGGTTCGGTGGAGCCCCCCGTTGCATGAAGGCCACGGTTGCGACGGCTTCGCCTGTGCAAGAGGTCCGAGGCCGCAGACCGCGTCACGGGAATGCCGTATTCGGGCCCTTACTGCCGTGGCAACGCGAGGTCGAATTCGGCCGCCGAGGGCCCCTGCGAGGTTGCTCGCTGCGGGCTGCCCGATCAGGCGAGCGAGATATGTGGGCGGCCCGGGCGCACCCACCAGCACGAGGGTTTCAGGACGATGATGGATACGGCTCGGTTTTTTGGGTGGCTGTCCAGAGGTGCACGGGTCGCATTGGTGGCGGCGGGAGCAGCTGCCATCGTGACGTCGGCCACGTATGCGCAGCAGCCCAAGAAAGAGACCAAGGGCAAGGCGCCGGCAAAAAAGGAAGCGGCTCCCGCAGCCGACAAGCCCCAGAGCGCATGGGTCAAACTCTGCGAGAAGGCACCGATCGTCGTCCGCGACAAGGAAGGCAAGCCTTCTCGTGAGACCCGTGACATCTGCCTGACGCATCATGAGCGGCTCGACGGCAATACCGGCCTCGTGCTCGTCTCAGCCGCGCTGCGGCAGGTCCAGGGTGAGGAAAAGAACCATCTGATGGTGATGGTGCCGCTCGGCATGGCGATCGGGCCGGGCCTCCGCGCGACGATCTATGACGCCGAGCAGTGGGACAAGATCCAGAAGAACGAGAAATTCGACGACTCGAAGCTCACGCCGATCCAGTTCAAGTTTTCGCTGTGCCATCCGGCCGGCTGCACGGCTGAAATCGATGCGACCAAGGAACTCGTCGATGGTTTCCGCAAGGGCGCGGGTATCATGGTGCTGGCTGTGAACGCGCAAGGTCAGGTCGTGGCGTTCCCGGTTCCGCTGACCGGCTTCGGCGAGGCGCTGGATGGCGCCCCGATCGACAACGAGAAGTACTCCGAGGCGCGGAAGGCGTTGATGGCGCAGATCCAGCAACGCCAGCAGCAGATGGCCGAGGAATACCGCAAGCGTCAGTCGGAAGCCGCGGCGAAGGGCGGTGCACCTGCGGCCCCGGCCGCCAAGGCACCGCCGGCCGAGAAAAAGAAATAAGACGGCCGCTCAGGCCTGCCGAAGTCCAGGACTACACCACCCCTTCCCGCCCTGCGGGAAGGGGTTTTGTTGTTGCAGGAGCCCATAGATTGGGGATGGAAGTGAAGATCTAAAGCCGCACCGGATGGAGTACGCGCTTGCAGTCCAGTGTGTTCGTGATCGTATCGGCGCTGATATGCACGACCGGGCTCACGGGCTTTGCGCCCCCTGTTCGTGTCGTGCCGGAGACCAATACGGCGCGCGAGGAGAAGCTGACGCCTGACGCAGGGTGCATCCGGCTGATGACCGAGCACCGGCTCTACATCATCGATGGCCGGATGCCGACCGATAATACGCTGGAAGCCGCGATCCTCTGCAGCCGCGCACGCCGCGCGCTGTGCCAGCGGGCGATGAACGAGGTGGGTGCGGGCCGCGCGAGCGTCTGGGGCCGGTACATGCTGGCGTGCAAGGGGAAGTGAAAGCGCCGCTGGAGCGCGTCAGCCTTTGGCGGAATCGCCGCCGTCGAGCAAGCGCGCTCTAAGTCTTTGATTGAGAGTCTGATTCACGCTCT
>CAZKZT010000372.1:0-3692 GCA_964557265.1 uncultured Hyphomicrobium sp. | reverse complement strand
CGCCGTACGCGACGATGAAGGACCTCTTCGGTATCGGCGTGTTCTCCATCCTGTTCGCCTGGTTCGTCTTCTTCGCACCGGACTACCTCGGTCATGCGGACAACTACGTGCCGGCCAACCCGCTCGTGACGCCGCCGCACATCGTGCCGGAGTGGTACTTCCTGCCGTTCTACGCGATCCTCCGCGCGATCCCCTCGAAGCTCGGTGGCGTCATCGCCATGTTCGCGGCGATCGTGGTGCTGGTGTTCATCCCCTGGCTCGACACCAGCCGCGTTCGCTCGGCTCGTTACCGGCCGATCTTCAAGTGGTTCCTGTGGTTCTTCTTCTTCACGGTGTTGGCGCTGGGTTATCTCGGCGGCAAGCCGGCTGAAGGTGTGTACGTTGCCTGGGGCCAGTTCTTCACCGCGTACTACTTCGCCTTCTTCCTCCTCATCATGCCGATCGTGGGTGTGATGGAAACGCCGTCACCGATGCCCCGCTCGATCGCCGAGTCGGTGCTCGGAAGCGGCAAGCCTGCCGGAGCCGCTGCGGCTCCCGAGAAACGATAAGAGCGGGGGACCCAGCCGATGATCACACCTACCTCCCGCATCAAGAGAACCGTCCTGGTCGCGCTGTCGATCGCAACGCTGCCTCTGCTCGCACACGCTGCGGGCGAGGCGATCCACATCGATCGCCAGCCGTGGAGCTTCGCCGGCTTGAAGGGCCGGTTCGATCAGAACCAGCTCCAGCGCGGTTATCAGGTCTACAAGGAAGCCTGCGCCCAGTGCCATGGCATCGCGCGGATCGACTTCCGCAACCTCGCACAGCCCGGCGGTCCGGGCTTCAAGGAAGACTCGGTCAAGGGTCTCGCCGCAACCTATGAGGTCGTGGACGGGCCGAACGACGACGGCAAGATGTTCAAGCGGCCGGGCCGGCTCTCGGACAAAATCCCGCCGCCGTACGCCAACGAGAAGGAAGCGCGCGCGGTTCATAACGGCGCTTACCCGCCGGACCTCTCACTGATCACCAAGGCGCGTGGTATCGAGTATCATGGCTCGTTGTTCGCGCATCCCTATCATCTGCTGAAGGACATGCTGATGGGGTATCAGGAAGCGGGCGCGGACTACGTCTATGCGCTGCTGACCGGCTACGTCGAGAAGCCTGCCGACTTCAAGCTTGCTGACGGGATGCAGTACAACAGGGCGTTCGCTGGCCATCAGATCTCGATGCCGCCGCCGCTCAGCGAGGGGGCCATCAAGCAGAAGGATGGTTCGAGCACCTTCGAGGACGGCACGCCCGCGACTGTCGAACAGATGGCGCGTGACGTCGTAGCCTTCCTGGCCTGGGCGGGAGATCCCAAGCAGGATGAGCGCAAGCGCATGGGCTTTCTGGTGATCCTCTATCTCGCGATCACCGCCGGTCTGCTCTATGCGGCCAAGCGCAGCATCTGGTCGAAGGCGCACTAAACGATTGCCGCGCGCGCGTTCGGCTCTGCCCGACCCGTGGGTGATCTGATCAAGCGGTCTTCGGCCGCCTCTGACTTGGAAACAGAAAAGCCGCCGCACCATCCCTGGTGCGGCGGCTTTCGTTTGGGAACAGCGCAGGGCGTTGGCAACTACAACTTACCCGCTGTTTCGCGCAGCACGAACTTCTGGATCTTGCCGGTGGATGTCTTCGGCAGCGGACCGAAGACGATCGTGCGCGGCACCTTGTAATGCGCCATGTGCTCGCGGCAGTAGGTCATGATGTCCGCGGCCGTCACCTCGGGGGTATCGGCCTTGAGGGTCACGAACGCGCACGGGCTCTCACCCCACTTCTCGTCCGGCCGCGCGACCACCGCCGCCTCCATCACCTGCGGGTGGCGGAAGAGGACCTCTTCGACTTCCAGCGACGAGATGTTCTCGCCGCCGGAGATGATGATGTCCTTGGAGCGATCCTTGACCTCGATATAGCCGTCCGCATGCCAGACCGCGAGGTCACCCGAGTGATAGAAGCCGCCTGCGAACGCGTCGTTGGTGGCATCGATGTTTTTCAGGTAGCCGCGCATGATCAGGTTGCCGCGCAGCATGATCTCGCCGATCGTTCCGCCGTCGCGCGGGACGGGCTCCATCGTCTCGGGATCGGCGACCATCATGTCTTCGATCAGCGGGTTCGGAATGCCCTGCCGCGCCATCAGCCGGTAGCGTTCGCTCACCTCCATCGCATCCCACTCGCGATGCGGTGCGCAGTAGGTCGATGGCCCGTAGCTCTCGGTGGTGCCGTAGAGGTGGAGCACCTCGAAGCCCATCGCCTCCATGCGCTGGATGACGATTGCCGGCGGCGCGGCACCGCCGGTGGCGACCTTCGTGCGGACCGGCAACGGCTTCTTCACGGCGTCCGGCGCGTGCACCAGCATGTTGAGGACGATCGGCGCACCGCACATGTGCGTGACCTGCTCAGCGGTGACCAGATCGAAGATGCGCTGCGGCTCGACGCGGCGCAGACAGACGTGCGTGCCACCGGCCGCCGTCACCGCCCACGTATAGGTCCAGCCCGAGCAGTGGAACATCGGCAGCGTCCACAGATAGCGGCTGTCGTGGTCGAGCTTGAACGTGAGCGCATTGGCGAGCGCGCCGAGGTAGGCGCCGCGATGCGAGAAGACAACGCCTTTGGGATTGCCGGTGGTGCCGGACGTGTAGAGCAGGCACACCGCGTCCCATTCGTCGAGCGGCCCCTCATAAACGTAGTCGTTGCTCCCTGCTGCTATGAAATCCTCGTACTCGACGCCGCCGAAGGATGGCGAACCGGCCGTTTCGGAATCGGCGATATCGATCACGATCGGGCGTTTAGGTCCGAGCAGCTCCAGCGCTGGCGCGATCGTGCTGTGGAACTCGCGATCGGCAAGAAACAACTTGGCGCCGCCGTGATCGAGGCAGAAGGCGATCGCCGCCGGATCGAGGCGGATGTTGATCGGGTTGAGAACCGCACCGATCATCGGCGCCGCGTAGTGGGCTTCCAGCATCGCCGGAATATTGGGCGCCAGGATCGCAACCGTGTCACCGCGTCCGATTCCGGCCTTGGTCAGCGCGTGCGCGAGGCGGCGCGAGCGCGCGTAGAGGTCATGGTAGGTGAAGCGCCGGTCGCCGTGCACGACGGCAATGCGCGTTCCGAAGAATGCATCGGCGCGCTTGAGAAAACTGATCGGGCTCAGCGGTACGAAATTCGCCGCGCACTTCTCGAGTTCGGGGCCGTTCACGATCATTGCCGCTGCCTCCCTTGCCCGGCGTGCCTTGCGTCACGGCCGGGTCGCGTTTCCTGGACGATCAACTCAAACGCTATAGTGCCTCACCGGCCCGACGGGCGATACTCGTCGCCGTGGCGGTAGAATATCTTCCACGCCCCGTCCTCGTAGCGGTAGCCCTGGGTCACGCGCAGGGTGCGCTCGTATTCACGTCCATCGAGGCTGCGGATCATGTGCTCATAGTCGGCCGTCATTGCGAGGGACCCGCTGATGACGGTCGAGACGTTCTCGAGCCGGGTCAGCCGCGCACGCACCACGCCCGACACCCAGTCGAGCCGCTCGCCGACCTCCGGCCAGCCTTTCTCCATGCCGCCCTGCGCACCGAAGATCATCACGTCGGGCTTGTGCGACCACAGTGCCTTGAACGGCTCGGTGTCGCCCGCGAGCTGCGCCGCGATCGCCGTCGCGAACTCCTTCCGGAATGCCGCGAATG
>CAZKZT010000371.1:3184-3708 GCA_964557265.1 uncultured Hyphomicrobium sp. | reverse complement strand
ACGGCGAAGAAGTACGCGGATTGAGAAGGCGGCGGGCGAGGCAGCGCACGCTGCCATCGCCCTACGCCTTCACCTCTCGGCGTTGCGTTGTGCTTCTGCCATCAGCCGCTCTTCCTGCGCGCGCAGCTCGGGCGTCATCGCATCGCCGAACTCATCCAGCTCGAACACCTGACGGATCTCGACCTCGCATTCCTCGTAGTGCGGGTTCGGGCACTTCTTGAGCCACGTGACCGCCTCGTCCATATCCTTGACCTTCCAGATCCAGTACCCGGCGATCTGCTCTTTCGTCTCCGCAAACGGCCCGTCGATCACCATGCGGTCCTTGCCGGAAAAGCGCACACGCTTGCCGCGGCTCGTCGGATGCAGCCCTTCGCCGGCCAGCATGATGCCGGCTTTGACCAGCTCCTCATTGTAGTTGCCCATCGCAGTCAGCAGCGCCTCATCCGGCATCTCGCCCGCCTCCGATGCCCTGCTCGCCTTGACGATGACCATGACTTTCATGGGAAATCTCCTGTTCAACCGAT
>CAZKZT010000371.1:0-3174 GCA_964557265.1 uncultured Hyphomicrobium sp. | reverse complement strand
CAACCGATGTCTCTCGCCACCCGGGCGTAGCGCCTGGCTCGTGGCTCACACCCTGAAGACGTGCCTGCACCGCCGATACCGACAATGTGCCCGGCGGGAAATCGCGGCACCTGGGTCCGAGGACCGTCCTGTGCGGATACGGCCCGTCGCCCGGCTCTCTTGACACCGCCGCTCCAGCCATGCCTAAAGGCCGGGAACGGTCGCAGGACTGTCATCCAGCACCGGCCGATGTTGCCGGCGACGGCAGATCTTCACCACAATTTTCAACGGTTCCCGGGCCCCGCCCGTGGATTGACCTCAACCCAGCAAGCGGACGCGAGCATGTCGATAGCCTTCGTCTTTCCCGGCCAGGGTAGTCAAGCCGTAGGCATGGCCAAGGAACTGGCCGCGACCTTTCCGGCCGCCCGCGCGGTGCTGGATGAGGTCGACGAGGCGCTCGGCCAGAAGCTGTCGGCGCTGATGTTCGAGGGCCCGATCGAGACCCTGACGCTGACCGAGAACGCGCAACCCGCGCTGATGGCCGCATCGATGGCGGTCCTGCGGGTGCTGGAGCGCGAGAAGGGCCTCGTACTCAAGGATCGCGTCGCCTACGTCGCCGGCCATTCGCTCGGCGAATATTCTGCTCTTGCCGCCGCCGGCGCGATCTCCGTCGCGGACACGGCGCGGCTCCTCAAGTTGCGCGGCCAGTCGATGCAGAAGGCCGTTCCCGTCGGCATCGGCGCGATGTCGGCGCTGCTCGGCGTCGGTCTCGATGTCGCCCGCAAGATCGCCGCCGACGCGGCCCAGGGTGACGTCTGCGACGTTGCCAACGACAACGAGCCGACCCAGGTCGTCCTCTCCGGCCACAAGACGGCCATCGACCGCGTACCGGAAGTCGGCAAGGCGCACGGCCTGCGCCGCGCGATCCCGCTGCCCGTCTCCGCGCCGTTCCATTGCAGCCTGCTGAAGCCCGCCGCCGATGCGATGGCGGAAGCGCTTGCCAAGGTCGAGATCAAGGCCCCGGTCGTACCGGTGATCGCCAACGTGGTCGCCGCCCCGATCAGCGATCCGGCCGAGATCCGCACGCGCCTCGTCGAGCAGGTTACGGGCACCGTGCGCTGGCGCGAATGCGTGCTCGCGATGGCCGCCGCGGGCGTCACCGAACTCTATGAAATCGGCACCGGCAAGGTGCTGAGCGGCCTCGCCGGCCGCATCGACAAATCGCTCAAGGCGACACCGGTCGGCACGCCCGCCGACATCGATGCCGTCGCCGCGCAACTCCTGAGCTGAGGACAAACGACATGTTCGACCTGACGGGCAAGACGGCGCTGGTCACCGGCGCGACGGGTGGCATTGGTGGTGCGATCGCCGAGGCGTTCCACGCCCAGGGCGCCACCGTCGTCCTTTCCGGCCGTCAGGCCGACAAGCTCGAAGCCCTCAAGGCCAAGCTCGGCGAACGCGCGCTCGTGCTCCCCTGCGACCTCGCCAACAAGGAGCAGGTCGGCAAGCTGATCGACGACGCAGTCAAGCTCGTCGGCGGGCGCCTGGACATCCTCGTCAACAACGCAGGCCTCACCCGCGACAACCTCTTCATGGTGATGAAGGACGCCGAGTGGGATGATGTGATCGCGGTCAATCTGACCTCGACGTTCATGCTGATGCGCGCCGCATCCCGCCATATGGTGCGCTCGAAGAGCGGCTATGGCCGCATCATCAACATCTCGTCGGTGTCCGGCATTTTCGGCAACCCGGGCCAGGGCAACTACGCTGCCTCCAAGGCCGGCATGATCGGCATGACCAAGTCGCTGGCGCGCGAGGTCGCGCCGCGTGGCATCACCGCCAACTGCATCGCCCCGGGCTTCATCGAAACGCCGATGACCGAGGTACTGAACGAGAAGCAGACCGCCACCATCAAGGAGGCGATCCCGGCACAGACCTTCGGCAAGCCCGACGATATCGCCGCCGCCGCCGTCTATCTCGCCAGCACCGAGGCCCGCTACATGACCGGGCAGACGCTCCACGTGAACGGCGGCATGGTGATGATCTGAGGCGTTTACGATCTCGCGCAATGTCGCGTTGCAACGCCATCCGGGCCGCTAGCCAAGGGATTTTTTGTGTGTTAACGAGCCGAAAATTCGAGCCGTTAACGCTGGAGTTTGCATCGATTTCAAGCAACCTGTAGTGGGTAGTGCCACTGTCGGGTCGAATCGAGCGAAGCTGAAGTAAACCGCGGCTGCCCGGTTGGCAGCGGCATGAAGAGAGTCGTCAGGACCGCGCCGCGGCTCCTGGAGATGACAGAGCGCGAGGGAAGTAAAGATGAGCGACGTCGCAGAGCGCGTTAAGAAGATTGTCGTCGAGAACCTGGGCGTCGAAGGCGAGAAAGTCGTCGAGACCGCCAGCTTCATCGACGATCTCGGTGCCGACAGCCTCGACATCGTCGAGCTGGTGATGGCGTTCGAGGAAGAGTTCGGCTGCGAGATTCCGGACGATGCCGCTGAGCAGATCCAGACGGTCGGCGACGCGGTGAAGTTCCTCGAGAAGAGCGCGGCCTCCACCGCCTGATCGGTGCCGCCCGGATTAGGGCGGACTGGCAGGGCTGCGAACGCCGTCGGGGGGAACCGGTTCGGCGTCGCAGCTTTAGCGGAACGCAGCAGCTATGCTGCGGATCATTGGGGGATGCCGGGGCAATAGCGCCATCGGCATCGAGCGGCAGGAGCAGTAAGGCGAGTCAACCTTCCTGCCGGACAACCTGGACAGGTGTGGGATGAAGCGTGTCGTCGTCACGGGGCTCGGCCTCGTCACTCCCCTCGGATGCGGTGTTGATGCGACGTGGTCGCGGCTGCTGGAAGGCCGCAGCGGTGCGCGCCGGATCACCGAATTCGAGGTCAGCGACATCGCCGCACAGATCGCGGCGTTCATCCCGCGCGGTGACGGCTCCAACGGCACCTTCAATGCCGACCAGTGGATGGAGCCGAAGGAGCAGCGCAAGGTCGACGATTTCATCGTTTATGCGATGGCGGCGGCGGAACAGGCGCTGAAGGACGCGAGCTTCGAGGCCAAGACGCAAGAGCAGCAGGAACGCACAGGCGTCCTGATCGGCTCCGGCATCGGCGGCCTCAACGGCATCGCCGAGACGTCACTGCTGCTCAAGGAGAAGGGCCCGCGCCGCGTCAGCCCGTTCTTCATTCCCGGCCG
>CAZKZT010000370.1:0-3708 GCA_964557265.1 uncultured Hyphomicrobium sp. | reverse complement strand
GCGATCGCCATCGCCGATGCCGAGAACGACGCGGAAGCCGCCGCTTTCTTCCGCTCCGCGCACGCGGCTGGCGTGCCCGTCAACGTGATCGACAAACCGGCCTACTGCCAGTTCCAGTTCGGCGCCATCGTCAACCGCTCGCCGGTCGTCGTTGCCATCTCGACCGAAGGTGCCGCGCCGATCCTCGGCCAGGCCATCCGCCGCCGCATCGAGACACTGCTGCCGCCGGCGCTTGCCGCCTGGGGCCATCTCGCACGCACCCTGCGCGAACGCGTCGGCGAACGACTGGCGGCTGGACCGCAGCGGCGCGCGTTCTGGGAACGCTTCGTCGATCGCGCCTTCGGTGCCGCACCGAAAGCATCGGATCAAGCAGCGCTCGACGTCCTCATCGACACCATCGCCACCACACCCGCCACCGCGCGCGGCCGCGTGACACTCGTCGGTGCCGGCCCCGGCGATGCCGAGCTGCTCACGCTCAAGGCCGTTCGCACTCTGCAGGCCGCGGACGTCATCCTCTACGACGATCTCGTCTCCGACGCGGTGCTGGAACTCGCGCGGCGCGAGGCGAAACGGATGCTGGTCGGCAAGCGGGGCGGCCGCGCAAGTTGCGCGCAAGCAGACATCAACGCGCTGATGATCAAACTCGCGCATCAAGGCCGCCACGTCGTGCGCCTCAAGTCCGGAGATCCGATGATCTTTGGCCGCGCGGGCGAGGAGATAGAAGTGCTTGAGCAGGCGGGTATCCCGTTCGAAATCGTGCCGGGCATCACCTCGGCGTCGGCGATGGCGGCAACGCTCGGCCTCTCATTGACCCACCGCGACTTCGCGCGTTCCATTCGGTTCATCACAGGTCACGCGCGCTCCGGCGCTCTGCCGGAGTCTTTCGACTGGCACAGCCTCGCAGCGCCCGACACGACGCTCATCGTCTACATGGGTGGCGGTACCGTTTCGGCGATGGTCGAACGGCTCATCGCGGCGGGGCTTCCGCGCAGTACGCCGGCAGTCGCTGCGTCAGACGTCTCGCGGGACGGCGAGCGGCGCTGGCAGGGCACCTTGGCGGCCCTCCCTCTATCGCCTGTGTTGCAGCAACGCTTGGGACCTGTTCTCATCGGCATCGGGGCCGCATTGGGTGCGCGTCCGGTCGTCACCGAGGCTCGGCCCGCCGAGGCGTTCGAGGCTCCCCTGTTGGCCATGAGACCAAACGCGACTTGAGAATGCAGCCGGTTGGTCTACGCCGTTGCCATGTCCTCTCGCAGCAACGGATTGCCGTCCAGCACGCGCGCCGAAGAAATTCGCCAGCTTCTGGTGGATGAAATTGTGCGACGCTGCCTGCCAGCGCATAGAGCTTGTAGGACGCCTCGGTCTGTGCGGCGCGCAGAAAGATTCCGCCCAAGTCCGTCAATTCGCCGTTGAGCGGCAGGCCCGACATGCGCGCGCCGACGCAGGCAATCTCAGCGAATTCATATGGCAAACATATGTGTGCGCATTCGACATGCCAATTGCTTAACGAGATGTAACGATTTGTTTTACGTCGTTTATCTCGAATGCGGCCAGCCATCGAAGGTGTTGCGCCGTGCGCGCGTGAGACGACGTGAGCACGTGCCGAAGCTCGTCGCACAGTTGCAGCTCGGGCGACCACCGCCTAGACAGATGTCGAGTAAGCGCTGCTTATACGCAGGCGTCGCGCCGACGCCCGCGACGGCAGCTTAATCGCGCAACCGTGCACGTGGTCCAATGGCACTCGAGATCGAGCGGAAATTCCGGGTAAGCAGCGATGCATGGAAGCGGCATGTCGTGCGCACGCGTCACCTGCGGCAGGCCTACCTCACCAAGAACGATCGCCTGTCGACGCGTGTGCGCATCGATGACGACGCGGCGGCAACGCTGACGATCAAAACGACCCGCTCCGGCCTCGCACGCAACGAGTACGAGTTTCCGATTCCCGTGGCCGATGCGCGCGAGCTGATGGATCACCGGGAAGGGGCCATCATCAGCAAGGTCCGCCACATCGTGCGCCATGGCGGGCTGAACTGGGAGGTCGATGTTTTCGAGGGCGAGAACAGCGGCCTCGTCATCGCCGAGATCGAACTCGACCGCACCGATCGGGTCATCGAGCTGCCGAGCTGGATTGGCGAGGAAGTGACCGACGATCGCCGCTTCTATAACGCGGACCTCGCGAAGCGCCCGTTCTCGGCCTGGGCCGGCGACGCGTAAAAGGCGCCACGTTCCAGCGACGGCTCAACCACCCCCAGTCATTACGAGCGCTTCCGCGCGGCGTCAGCCGCTCCCGACTCTGGCTTCTGACATTGCCGGATCGCCGCCAGAATGAGCTTGCCGAGCGCATTGAAATCGCCCTTGCGCGGGCTTGACGCGCGCCAGGCGAGACCGAGGCGGCGCGTTGGTTCCGGATCTGCGAAGCGCCTGACCTTCACGCGATCTCCCGCCGCTTCGACCTTGACGCTGATCTCGGGCAGGAACGTCAATCCCATGCCATTGGCAACCATCTGCACGATTGTCGATAGGCTCGATGTGCCGAACGTATCGACGCTATCGACCTGCCGCAGATTGCAGAAGGCCAGCGCCTGATCACGCAGGCAGTGCCCTTCCTCGAGCAGCAACAGGCGATCGTGCTCGAACAGCTCCGGCGTCGCGCGGACGCGGCCGACCATCGTGCGCCCCGGCGGCATCGCGAGCAGAAAGCGATCCTTGCAGAGCGCAAGCGTCTCGATCTCCGCATTCTCCACGGGCAGCGCCAGAAGCAGGAGATCGAGCGTGCCGTCGATGAGCTCGGCAACGAGCTGCTGGGTATGCGTCTCGCGGACCTGCAGGACGAGCTGGGGATAGGCTTCGCGCAGCAGCGGCAGCAGCGCCGGCAGCACATAGGGCGCGACCGTCGGAATCACACCGAGCCTCAGCGGCGCGGACAGTGGCTCACGGCTCTGACGCGCGAAATCGCCGATGTCATGCACCTCGTTGAGAATGCGCCGCGCGCGCCGGGCCACCTCGCGGCCGGCATCCGTGAGCTGCACGCCCTTGCGCCGCCGCTCCACCAATTTCACGCCGAGTTCGCTCTCGAGTTCCTGGATCTGCATCGAGAGGGCCGGTTGCGATACGGCGCAGTGCGCCGCCGCCTTGCCGAAGTGGCAATGGCGCGCGATGGCGTCCAGATAGCGGAGCTGTTTGAGTGAGATCATATCGATCAGTTTTTTTTATCGAACTTAGAAGTTAATGCGATTGGACCATGACCGCAAGGGCACCTAAAGATTGGATTGGTTTTAGTTCCAGGGTGGCCGCGGGCGCATTTCACGCCGGCTGAGCGGTTCACCTACCCAGCGGGAGAGAAAGATGGACGGAAGTACCGAAGGCAAATGCCCATTCTCGGGCAAGGCCGCGCCGATTGCGGGCGGCGGCACGCAGAACCCTGACTGGTGGCCCAACCAGCTGCGTCTCGATCTGCTGAGCCAGCATTCGTCCAAGTCGAACCCGCTCGACAACACCTTCAACTACCCCCAGTCGTTCAAGGGGCTCGACTATCCGGCGCTCAAGAACGACTTGCGTAAGCTGATGACCGACTCGCAGCCTTGGTGGCCGGCTGACTTCGGCCATTACGGCCCCTTGTTCATCCGCATGGCATGGCATAGCGCCGGAACCTATCGCATCGGCGATGGCCGCGGCGGTGCAGGCCGCGGCCAGCGGCGCGAAGCGCTG
>CAZKZT010000369.1:0-3726 GCA_964557265.1 uncultured Hyphomicrobium sp. | reverse complement strand
GATCAGAACGGCCGGATCGTCACCGCTGAGGGATATCGCGTGCAGCCCGAGATGACGGTGCCGCCGGAAACCACGCAGATCTCCGTCAACGAAGTCGGCGAGGTCTTTGCGACGATCCCGGGTGAAATCGAACCGCGGCGGCTCGGCCAGTTCTCGATTGCAGGCTTCGTCAACGAAGTCGGTCTCGAGCCGCTCGGCGGTAATCTGTGGCGCGAGACACTCGCGTCGGGCGCGGCGGTGGTGGGCCTTGCCGGCGAGAACGGCATCGGACGCATCAAGCAGGGTTATCTCGAAACGTCCAACGTCGATCCGGTGAAGGAAATCACCGAGTTGATCTCCGCGCAGCGCGCCTACGAGATGAATTCCAAGATCATCCAGGCATCCGACGACATGATGGGTGTCATCACCAAGGGCATCCGGTAATCCGGGCCATGCGACCTGAATGGGAGGCCGCGTGACGATGAAAGCGGACAGGCGGATCTGGCTGCAGCTCATGGCGGTTGCGCTGGCGCTCGCACCATCGGCTGCGGCAAGCCGCAGCCCGACATCGATTCCGGTGCCGTCTGTGACGATCATGCAGGGCGATGTCGTCGCCGATGATCTGCTGATTGATCAAACGGTGACGGCGAGCGAGCGCGTGCTGCGCAACTACTTCACCTCGCGTGAGGCGGTGCAAGGCAAAGTGGCGCGGCGCGTTCTGCCGGCAGGACACGCGATCCCGATCAACGCACTGCGCGAGCCGTATCTCTTCAAGGAAGGGGAACGGGTCGCGATCGTTTTCACATCGGGCGGACTCAGCATCGAGGCGAGTGGTGTCGCGCTGCAACCGGGCGTGCTCAACAGCATGGTCAGCGTCAGAAACGCCGATACCGGCGTTGTCGTGAGGGGCTTCGTGCAGTCCAACGGCAGCGTGCAGGTGGGGGAGAAGTAGTCATGCGCCCGCTGCGCGCTCTTCTCGTTGCTTTGTTCTGCCTCGTTCCATTGGCGAGTGAGGCACTTGCCGATGCGCGCATCAAGGATATCACGACGGTGCGCGGGCTCAGGCCCAATCAACTTGTCGGGTACGGCCTGGTTATCGGCCTCAAGGGCACGGGTGACGGTCTGCGCAACGCGCCTTTCACCGAGCAGTCGATGCACTCGATGCTGGAGCGCCTCGGTGTCAGCATTCGTGGCAGCGACATGCGCACCCGCAACGTAGCCGCCGTGATGGTGACGGCCGAGTTGCCTGCATTTTCCGTCGGCGGAAACCGCATCGACGTCACGGTTGCCTCGCTCGCCGATGCAACTTCGCTCGCTGGCGGTACGCTGGTGATGACGCCGCTCCAGGGTCCGGACGGTCACGTCTACGCGGTCGCGCAGGGCTCGGTGGTGGTCGCCGGATTTCAGGCCAAGGGGCAGAACGAGACGCTGACCAACGGCGTGCCGACCGCGGGGCGGATCACGGGCGGTGCCCTGGTCGAACGCGATGCGCCGGATCTGCTCGCCGAATCCCGGACCATGCATCTCGAACTCAAGAACCCTGATTTCAGTACCGCGATCGCCATGGTCGACGCGGTGAACACGTATACGAACCGGAAATTCAAGCGGCGTCTGGCCCGCGAGAGCGGGCCGAATTCGGTGGCGATCGAAGTGCCGAAGGGAACGAGTCCTGCGCGCTTCCTCGCCGAGATCGGGCGCCTGACGGTGTCGCCGGACGTTCCGGCGCGCATCATCATCGACGAGCGCACCGGCACGATCGTCATCAGCCGCAACGTCAAGGTGAGCCGGGTCGCGGTCACTCACGGCAACCTCACGGTCCGGGTGATCGAGACGCCGTCCGTCTCGCAACCGGCACCGTTCTCGAAGGGGCAGACGGTCGTCACCTCGCGGACGGAAGTATCGGCGCATCAGGAGAACGGCAACTTCGCGATCATCGAAGGCGTCGATCTGCAGAGCCTCGTGACTGGCTTGAACCGCATGGGCCTGAAGCCACTCGGCATCATCGCGATCCTGCAGGCGATCAAGTCGTCGGGCGCGCTGCAGGCGGAACTTGTGGTCCAGTAGGCGGAGAAGAGAGATGCTGGCACGCGGACGACAAGGGATCAGGGCAGCGGCGATCGCGGCGCTGCTGTCGGCCGTTGCGCCGGGCGCGGCTTTTGCCCAGGCGCAGGGTGCCGCCAAGGAGCCGGCCAGGGCGACGCAGAAGGCGGCGTCGCGTTCGCAACCGGCGCAACCGGTTGTGGTCATGCCGCCGGAGGTGAAGCGCGCGACGCCTGAGATCTCACGTTCCGGCGCCGCGGCGGAGCAGTATTGCCAGGCGATCCTCGAGCCGGCCCGTGAAGCGCGGTTCGCGCATCAATCGGCGGAGCTGCAGGCCCTCGGTAAAGCGCTCGACGATCGGCTTGCAAAGATCGAGGAGCGGATCGCGGAGCTCAAGGAGTGGGTGGCGCGGCGCGAGGATTTTGCCAGCCGCACGAGCGAACAGCTCGTCACCATCTATTCGGGGATGCGCCCTGAGGCTGCATCCGAGCAGCTTGCCAAGCTGGAGGAGAGCTCGGCAGCCGCAATCCTGAGCAAGCTTGCGCCGCGTGTCGCGAGTCAGATCCTCAACGACATGCCGTCGGACAAAGCGGCGCGCCTCGCCATGATCCTGATGGGGGCATCACGGAAGTCGGATCCAGGGGGACGCTCGTGACCACAGCGCAGTTCATCGTGCGCCTCACAAATCGCGACAGTATGGCTGCACGCGCGTTGTCGCGCGCGCGCGTTTTGGTTGTCGTATCGGTTGCCGCCACCGCCGCCGGCTGCGCGGCAGATCCACGCGAAGTCGTCAAGGAACCGACGCTCAGTCCAGTCGGGGCTGGTATCCGTCCGCCGTCAGCGCCACCGCGGTCCTATTCTGATCTCAAGACCTCGTCCGTGCCGAGTGGACCTCCACATTACAGCACCTCACTGTGGAGCCATCGCGGCGCCGATCTCTTTCGCGACCGCCGGGCGCGTCGTCTCGGCGACATCCTGACCGTCACCATCTCGATGAAGGATAAGGCGACGCTCGACAATCGGTCGAAGCGGTCGCGCGATGCCTCGCATGGCCTCGGCTTCGACATCGGGCACTCGATCGAGTGGGGGAAGGTATCGTCCGAGGGCAAAGCGGCGGGTTCGTCGGCGCTGAAATCCAATACGGCGTCGGACGGCAAGGGCGAGATCGAGCGCTCCGAGAGCATCGACCTGCGGCTCGCGGCAGTGGTCGCCGATGTCCTGCCGAACGGTCATCTGCTGATCCAGGGATCGCAGGAGGTGCGCGTCAACTACGAACTGCGCGTCCTGACGTTCACCGGTGTCGTCAACGTCGCGGACATCAAGGCGGATAACACGATCCCCTACGAACGCATTGCCGAGGCGCGCATGTCTTACGGCGGACGCGGACGCAGCATGGAGGTGCAGCAGCCGGCCTGGGGACATCAGATCCTCGACATCATCAGTCCCTTCTGAGGCACCGGGAGAGATCGCATGGCCGAGGAAGGCGAAATCAAAGAAGCAAGCGGCGGCAAGGGCGGCTTCGTTGTCGCGTTGCTGCTGCTCGCGGCGATTGGCGCCGGCGCGGGGGCTGGGTTCAGCTTGATGCTTCTCAACGACGACAGCGCCAGCAGGACGGCGGATGCGGTGGCGAGTAAGGCAACAGACGCGGCTGTCAAGGGCGGGGAGGCGAAAGGAGCCGCTGCGAAATCGGCGTCAGAAGCAGAACCG
>CAZKZT010000368.1:0-3727 GCA_964557265.1 uncultured Hyphomicrobium sp. | reverse complement strand
AAATCGCCAACCGGCGAGGCAGTGCCGCGGCGCGTGTAGCCGAAGGCGTACGCGACCGCGGTAAGAATAGCTACACTACCCGTTCGACCGCGACGCCGCGGCAGTCCATCTCGTATTCGAGATCGACGACGGGCGGACGTGCGAAATGCCACGTCAGGCCGCGCGTCGCCGCCCCGCGGCGAACGATCTCGCTCGCGAGGAAGGGGTGCGGATCGTGGACGGTGTAGAGCTGCGACGCCGTCGTATCCGCCCACTTGAAGCCGAGCAGCGCCATGCGGCGTTCCATCTCGCCGAGCACGAACTGCGCCTTCTCCTTCATGGCATCGGGAGAGGTATCGCCGAGGCGAACGGCACTATCGCGATAGTTGCCCTTGCCCTCTGCCGCCTCGCCGCTGCCCGCAACATGGAACGACGGCGCGGCGTTGGCGTCAGGCACCGTGAAGATGAATGCATGGAACGACGGCTCGCCCGGCTTCTCGATCTCCGGACAAACGTTGGCACGCGCGACGGGATTGATCCGTGTCGAGGTGTCGAAGATCCCCCACTCGGACAGCGTGCCGACATATACCTCGTTGAAGGCGTTGAAGCCCTCCTGCGTGAAGGGCGCGGGTGACCGCAGCTCGCATGCCGCGAAGGCGGAGAGCGGGCGGCCAGCCGCCTTGATGATCGCTTCGATGCGCGCGAAGCCTTCCTTCAGCGGCACGGGATTCTTGAACATCACCCGCTCGAGGCGATAGCCGGTGTCGGCAGCGATGCCGCCGGAGTACTGAAAGACTGCGGGAATGTAGCGATAGTTGCCCGGACCGAAGGGGGCTGTGCCCATGGTTGATCTCCTCCTTTGAGTGCTTGTTGTCGGTTTTCGTTACGGCGTGAAGGTGAGTTCCGCCCCGCCGAGTTTTTCAAAAGTGACGCTGCACGTGTCACCAGGTTTGATGTAGCGCAGCCCGGTGCACGAACCGCACGTGACGAACTGGCCGGCCTTCACACCCACGCCGGTGCGCAGCATTTCCACGAGCGCGACGGCAACGGCAAGCGGATCGCCGATGGGATGGCCGCCGATCTGCTCCAGCACGGTTTCGCCATTGACGGTGAGCCGGACCTTGAGCTTGGCGAGATCGAGCGCGCGCCAGTCTTCGACGATGGTGCCGATGACGAAGCCGCCATTGCTGATCCGATCGGCGAGCTTGTCGAGAACGGCGGCTGCATCAGGGTTGGCGAAGCGGCTGCTGACGACCTCAATAGCGACACTCGCATCGACGGCCGCGGCGACCTCGTCGCGTGTGTATGGGGTGTCACGCGGCGGCAGATCCTGGCGGAAGCGGAAAGCGATCTCGCCCTCGACACCGCACTGCGGCGCAATCGCGACCGGAAACGCGGCAGGCGATGCGTAAGTCTCAGCGGCATAGATCGGGCCGCGCAACCCCGACGAAGTTGGATCGCCGGGCGTGGGGGCGTTGGCCTTGTAGGCGGAGACCTCGGCGCCAAGCAGCGCCGTCACGGCATCCTGGATCGCATGCGCGTCAGCAACAGTCTGCGGCCGGGCGCCATCCGGCAGCGCATCGATACGCTTCCTGTCTTGCCGCGCAGCGGCCAGAGCGGCAGCCGCTTCGCTGAGGCATGTCGGATCCATGGAGCGCTCCCCTCACCGTTTCTGTTGGGTGCATCGTAGAGCAAAAAACCAACAGGCAAAGGCCCGGGAATGACAACGCGGAACAGCAATGCCCAAAAGAAAACGGCCCGGATCGATGATCCGGGCCGTTCTCCGTTTGATGTGCGCGCGATCAGGACTTCGAGAGCGCCGCAACCTCAGCCGCGAAATCGGTGGCCTTCTTCTCGATGCCCTCGCCGAGCGCGAACCGAACGAAGCCCTCGACCTTGAGCGGACCGCCGGCAGCCTGCTCCTCACTCTTGAGGTACTGGCCGACGGTGATCTTGCCGTCGCCGCCCGGGCCCATGAAGACCTGCTCGGTCAGCACGACCTGGCCGAAGAACTCCTTGCGCAGCCGGCCCTCGACCATCTTGTCGACGATCTCCTTCGGCTTGCCGGTTGCCAGCGCCTGCTCGGTGTAGACCGCGCGCTCGCGCTCGACGATCGCCTTGTCCAGCTGATCGACAGACGCCGCCTGCGGGTTCGCCGCCGCAACGTGCAGCGCGATCTGACGGCCGATCTCGGCGAGCTTCGCCGCCTCGCCCTTACCGGCGAGCGCAACGAGGACACCAATCTTGCCAACGCCGTCGGCAACGCGGTTGTGGACGTAGCTCGCGACAATACCGTTCGGCGACGAGAGCGCAGCCGTACGGCGCACGCTCAGGTTCTCACCGATCGTCGCGATCAGCTCTTTCACCTGCGCATCGACCGAGTGCCCCTTGCCCGTGTATTCGGTGGCCAGCAGCTTCTCGAGGCTGCCGCCGGCACCCAGCGCCAGCGAAGCGATCTGGCGCACCGCGCCCTGGAACGTCTCGTTGCGGGCAACGAAGTCCGTCTCCGAGTTGACCTCGACGAGCGCGCCGGTCGTGCCCTCGATCGCAACGCCGATGAGGCCGTCCGCGGCGACGCGGTCAGCCTTCTTGGCGGCCTTCGAGAGACCCTTCTTGCGCAGCCAGTCGACCGCCTGCTCGATGTCGCCGCCCGTCTCGGTCAGCGCCTGCTTGCAGTCCATCATCCCTGCGCCGGTCTTGTCGCGCAGCTCTTTGACCATGCTCGCGGTGATGTTTGCCATCGAATGTCCTGTCTCTGTCTTGGGCGCGGAAAGAAAGCCCGCACCGCGGTGAGGGACTGCCAATGCGATCGCGGCGCGGATCGGTTGAACCGGCCCGCGCCGCGCCCGGCAGCCTGCTTGAAGACCGAAGGCCAAGCCCCGCGGTCACGTCGTCTTATGTGGGTGGAGCACCCCATATGGTGCTCACCACATCAAATTTACAGCCCCTGCGCCCGGCGAGCGGACGCGAGCCATGCATCAGGCAGCAGTCTCGTCGACGAATTTCTTCGCCTGAGCGACCCAGTTGTCCCGCGTGACGCGGCCGTTGCCCTTGACCGCCGCGTCGAGAGCGGCGACGCCGTTGGCATCGAGGTCGGCGATCTGCCAGAAGTGGTAGACGCCAGCGTCGTTGAGGCTCTGCTCGAGCTTCGGGCTGATGCCACTGATCCGCTTGAGGTCGTCCGCTTCGCCACGGGGGGCATCGATGCCGACGAAGGCCGGCACGGCCTCGGGCAGCTCTTCCTCGGGCGGCGCTTCGGAGGCACCGATGTCTACGCCGGACGACGACTGACCGCGGCCGAGGCCGTCGATCGCGGCGCGCGCAATCAGATCGCAGTAGAGCGTGATGGCGCGGCCCGCGTCGTCATTGCCAGGGATCGGGAAGTCGATGCCGTCCGGATCGCAGTTGGTATCGACCACCGCGACGATCGGGATCTTGAGCTTGCGGGCTTCCTTGATCGCGATGTCTTCCTTGTTCGTGTCGATCACGAACAGCAGGTCCGGAAGGCCGCCCATGTCGCGGATACCGCCAAGTCCCTGGTTGAGCTTGTCGCGCTCACGCGTCAGCGTCAGCAGCTCCTTCTTGGTGCGGCCCTGCGTATCGCCGGACAGCATGTCATCGAGCTGGCGCAGACGACGGATCGACTGCGAGATCGTCTTCCAGTTGGTCAGCGTGCCGCCGAGCCAGCGGTGGTTGATGTAGTACTGGGCCGAGCGCTTCGCGGCGTCCGCGATGGCATCCGAGGCCT
>CAZKZT010000367.1:0-3754 GCA_964557265.1 uncultured Hyphomicrobium sp. | reverse complement strand
CGGCATGATGCGCGGGCTGGTGGGCGACAATGAAATGAACGAGGGGGAAGCACGATGCGGATGATGCAGATCGGACTGGCGTTGGCGTTGGCGCTCGGGATGAGCGCGCCGGTGATGGCGCAGCAGAGCGCCCCCAAGACGAAAGCGCCCATCGTGAAGGCGGGCAAGGGCGAGAAGGTCTGCCGCTACACGTTCCCGACCGGCGAGAAGCGCGCCTGGGTGTGCAAGAAGGAAGAACCTTGCTGCGCGTGGGACGCAATCAAGTACGTGAAATGCGGCTCGACCATCACGAAGTGCCTCTAAGAGAAAAGCCGGGCTGCAATCGGCGCCATACATGGGGAGGATGCCGTGCTGAGGCTCGGTTGTGGAGCTGGATTCTCGTCGGATCGGCTGGAGCCGGCGATCGATCTCGCGGAGAAGGGCGCGCTCGACTATCTCGTGTTCGAGACGATCGGTGAGCGCACGCTGGCGTTCGGCCATCGCGATCGCCAGCTCGATCCCAAACGCGGGTACAATCCGCAGCTCGGCGCACGGATGCGCGGCGTGCTCGGCCATTGCAAACGCAATGGCACGCGCATCGTCACCAACATGGGCGTCGCGAACGTCGCCGCCGCGGCCGAGGTGGTCGTCGAGGTGGCACGCGCGCAGGGTCTGGGCGATGTGACGGTCGCCGCGATCGAAGGCGACGACGTCTCCGGTCTGATCGGGCCGGATACGATCCTGTTCGACAACCACGACAAGACTGTCGCCGAGGTCGGCCGACCCGTCGTCGGCGCCAACGTCTACCTCGGCATCGACGCCATCCTCCCCGGTCTCGAGACCGGCGCCGATGTGGTCATCACGGGGCGCGTCGCGGACCCCTCGATGTTCCTGGCGCCGCTGGTGCACCGCTATGGCTGGGCGCGAGACGACTGGCAGAAGCTCGGCCAGGGCACGCTGGTCGGGCATCTCATGGAATGCGGGATGCAGATCACCGGCGGCTATTTCGCCGATCCGGGGCGCAAGGATGTGCCGCGGCTTGCCGATTGCGGCTATCCGATCGCGGAGGTCGATGAGAGTGGCGCCTGTGTCATTACCAAGCTCGCCGATGCGGGCGGCATGGTGACACCGCGTACAGTCAAAGAACAGCTGATGTACGAAGTGCACGATCCGGCCGCCTATCTCACACCCGATGTCACCGCCGACTTCAGCGGCGTCACCGTGCGAGACGCCGGGCAGAACCGCATCGCCGTCGCCAACGGAAAGGGGCACAAGCGCCCCGACAAACTCAAGGTCACGGTCGGTTTCGACGGCGGCTTCTTCGGCGAGGCGGGCGTCAGCTACGCGGGGCCGAACGCGACCGCGCGTGCCGCGCTCGCGCGCGACATCCTGCTCGAGCGCCTGTCGCACCGCCCGGGCTTCGACGCGCTGCGCATCGACCTCATCGGCATCAACTCCCTGCACGCGACAGCGCATGGGCCGCGCAGCGAAAGCGCCGACGTGCGCGTTCATGCCGCCATGCGATCAGCGAACCGCGACGATGTCGCGACGCTGCTGTGGGAGGTCGAGTCGCTGCTCTGCTGCGGCCCCGCAGGCGGCGGCGGCTACCGTGGCCAGATCACGCCGAGCGTCATCACCCATTCCGCGCTCATCGACCGCGATGCGGTGCGCCCGACCGTCCGGATGTTCCGCGCATGACCCGCCGCATCAAGCTCCATGAGATTGCCCACGCACGCGCCGGCGACAAGGGCAACACCTCCAACGTGTCGGTGTGGGCCTATGATCCGGGCGACTATCCGCTGCTCAAGGAACAGCTGACGCCGGAACGCATCAAGAGTGCCTATCCGGACCTGATCGGCGGTTCCGTCAAACGCTACACCCTCGACCATCTTCACGGGCTGAACTTCGTGATGGCAGACGCGCTCGAAGGCGGCGTGAATACGTCGCTCGGCCTCGACAGCCATGGAAAGTCCTGGAGCTTCCTGATCCTGGACCTGGACATCGAGGTGCCGGACAACCGCCGCTGAACTGCCGCGCAGGCTGGACAAATCGCCCGAAATCTGAGGAATAGGCTCGCGCGCCGCGGCAGTTCCGCCCAGGTCGCGATTTGACATACTTGTGTCGAAGTGCTGCGCAACATCGCACGCCACACGGACCGACAGGCCCCGAGGATCTTGAATGAGACCGGTTTCTACGTTTCTGGCCACACTCTTCCTTGGCGCCTTCATCGCATCTGCGGCGGCTGCGGACAATTCCGCCGCCGACTGCCTCAGCGATGACAACGAGCGCCGGATCGCCGGGTGCACGGTCATCATCGAGAACCCATCGACGACGCCGCTCGACCGCAGCAATGCACTCGCCATGCGCGGGCTCGCCCTCTCGATCAAGGGACAGCTCGATGCGGCAATCGACGACTACAACGCCTCGCTCGAGATCAATCCCAACGCCCCAGCCGCACTCAACAACCGGGCCTGGGCCTACTTTCGCGCCGGCCGCGGCCGCCAAGGGCTCCCCGACGTCGAGCAATCGCTGCTGCTCAATCCGGATAGCGAGCATTCCTGGGATACGCGGGCCCACATCCGCCAGATGATGGGCAACGTCGAGGGCGCCATCCGCGACTACGAGATGGCGATCCATATTGGCGGCGAGAAGATGATCAAGCTCTACCAGTGCGGTCTCGCCGAGCGCGGCCTCTACCGCGGCCAGATGGACGGCATCTATAGTGCCGAGACAAAGACCGCCATGCACACCTGCGCGCGCGACACGGCGTGCGATCCGCTCCCCGCCGACGAGCAGTGCCGGATGCCGACTTCCTAAGTTCCGCGGACGCGTACGCCTCCGGCTACACGCGCCGCAGGGCCGCCTCGCCGGTTGGAGATCTATTGGCGCGGCCTTCGGCCGCTACCGAAATTGAGCGCTCGAAGAGCGCATTGTTGATTCAACCGGGTAGATGGCCGCGCCGGCGCCAGTAGCCGTCACGCCGAAGGCGTGCGCCGCACGACGGCGTTGGCGACCGCGGAAAGAAAAGTGCTAGGCTCAAGCTCACCAGCTTCCCAAGCCCAGTGAGACCGTGAGCCCATGCCCAAATCAGCCAAACCGCCGGCCACCAGCACCACCACCGCCGCCATCGCGAAGACGCTCGACGCGCTCGAAGCGGCCAATCCCAAGCTCCAGGCCCTGACGCGGATCACGCGCGATACCGCGTTGGCAGAGGCCCATCTCGCCGACACCAATGCCGCCGCCGGCGCCGGACACGGCCTGCTGCACGGCCTGCCAGTCGCCATCAAGGATATCGCAGACGTCGCCGGGCTCGTCTCAGGATGCGGCTCGCTGACCCGCAAGGACGCCGAGCCGGCGACACGCGATGCGCACGTCGTCACCAAACTGCGCACCGCCGGCGCAATCGTCGTCGCAAAGTCGCATACCGTCGAGTACGCCTTCGGCGGTTACGGGACCAACGAGACGGTCGGCACGCCCTGGAACCCGTGGGACCTCAAGACCCATCGCATTCCGGGCGGATCGTCGAGCGGCACCGGCGTGATCGTTGGATCAGGCTTGCTGCCCGGCGGGCTCGGTACGGATACCGGCGGATCGGTGCGCATTCCCGCGGCACTGTGCGGTTGTGTTGGCCTCAAGACATCCATCGGCATGATCGGCCGGTCCGGCATCGCACCGCTGTCGCAAACGCTCGACACCGCCGGTCCGCTCGCGCGCGATGTGACGACCGCGGCCCGGATGTTCGCCGCCATGATCGGCCACGATCCTGACGATCCCT
>CAZKZT010000366.1:0-3756 GCA_964557265.1 uncultured Hyphomicrobium sp. | reverse complement strand
GGCCGAGCGCACTCAGCAGCTGTCGCGCCAACATGAAACGGACCGCCGGCACAAGGCCGAGGCCGAGTGCCATGCCGATCATCAGCTCGACGGCCCGTGTATGCGGGAGATAAAATGCCGTTTCGCTGTCCTTGATCGTTCCGAGATACGACGCGACGAGAGCGGCGGCAAACAGGGCGAGGAAGGCGGAGACGATCCATCGCTTCGAGCGCCACGCCCACATCAGCAGCAGTGGTGCGACGACGTAGAATTGCTCCTCGACGCCGAGCGACCACGTATGAAGGAGCGGTAACGTCTCGGCCGACGGCATGAAGTAGCCGGCCTTGTTGGCGAAATAGAAGTTCGAATGGAAGCCGATTGCCGCCATGGCCGATTCGGCAAGGCGATCGTAGTCGCGCGGTGTCATGCTCAATGCGCCGAATGCGAGGCAGGCGGCGATGACAAGGAGTAGCGCGGGGAAGATGCGGCGGATGCGCCGCTCGTAGAACGACAACAGGGAGAACGTCCCGGAGTCGAGCTCACGCGCGATGATCGACGTGATCAGGTAGCCGGAGATGACGAAGAAGACGTCGACGCCGATGAACCCGCCGGGGAACAGGCCGAGCTGCGCGTGGAACAGCACGACTGTGCCGACGGCAACAGCACGCAGGCCATCGATATCCGCCCGATACGCGATTGTCGTCATCGTCTGGAGATCCCCCGCCGCGACTGGATCGCGCCACCCCTATCAGGCCGCCCCTACAGGTCGGATTTGTGCATAATCAGCCGGGCACGTCTCATTGGACGGCTCCGCTGAAGGCCTGAGCCAATCGGATTCTGGGGTGGCATAGGCCGAGAATGCTGTCAATCGCACAGGGCGAAGCGCCGAGCCAACGCACCCGCTTCTCGACAAGACATCATCCGGAGGAGTGGATCGCGCCCCCGCACTCGGCCTTGGACGGCAAGTGCGAGGGTGCGCAGGGTGTGGCTGGAGGCTGATTACTTCTTCTGGACGCCGAAGTCGTCGTCTTCCAGTGACTGCTGTTTCCTCTGCTGTTCGATGATCTTCTTGTGATCTTCCGAGATCGGCTTGGTGCGCGCGGCTTCGTTGAGCCTGTTCGGCAGCCAGGTGGCGATCGGCGGGAACGCAACCAGGATGGCGATCGCTATGACCTGGAGGATCATGAACTGGAACATGCCCTTGTAGATGGTGGCGAGACTCCAGCTGTCTGCCACCTGCTTCAAGTAGTACGCGGACATCGCAACCGGCGGCGACAGGAACGCCGTTTGCAGTACGACCGCGACCAGGGCGCCGAACCAGATCAGGTCGATCCCCATCTCCTTCACCACCGGATAGAAGATCGGCAGGAAGACGAGGATGATCGCCGGCCACTCGAACGGCCATCCGAGGATGAAGATCAGGACGAGAACCAGGATCAGCATCATCGTTGGCGGGAGTTGGAGGCCGAGCAGGCTCTCGGTGATCCAGTTGGCGGTGCCGAGGCGGGCGAACACCGCGCCGAAGACGTTCGATGTCACCGCGAGCAGCAGCACCATGCTCGACGTGGCGATCGTACTGAGCAGCGCGCGCTGGAGTCCGGCGATAGTGAACCGGCCGTAGGCGATCGCGAGTGTCAGTGCGCCGATCACGCCGACCGCAGAGGCTTCGGTGGGTGTCGCGAGACCCGCCAGGATCGAGCCGAGCGTCGCTGAGATCAAGGCGACGAGCGGCACGATGCCGAGTGCGCATTCCTTCAGGATCGTGGCGGCCGAATGAATGCGCTCCTCGGCCGGGACAGGCGGGCCGAGCGCCGGATTGAGGTACGAGCGGACCATCAGGTAGACGAGGTAGATGGCCGCCAGCATGAACCCGGGACCGAAGGCCGCGGCATAGAGGTCGGCGACCGACACGCCGAGCACCGGCCCCATCACGATCAGCATGACCGATGGCGGGATCAGAATGCCGAGGGTGCCACCCGCGGTGATCGCACCCGCCGAGAGCGTCTGATCGTAGCCCGACTTGTTCATGATCGGCGACGCCATGATGCCGAGCACCGTCACCGCGGCGCCGACGATGCCGGTTGCCATGGAGAACACCGTCGCGGTGAGGATCACGACGAGATAGAGCGCGCCCCTCAGCCGCGAGAACAGCAGCCGGAAGGCCGTGAACAGCCGTTCCATCAGGCCGGCCTGCTCGGTGATGAAGCCCATCAGGACGAACATCGGCACGGCGGCGAGCAGTTCCTCCTTCATCATGCCGATGGTCTGGAAGAAGGCGAGATCGAACACGGTGGCGCCGAGGCCGATGTAGCCGAAGGACAGGGCCAGGAAGAGCAGCGTGAACGAGATGGGCACGCCGATGAAGATGGCGCCGATCAGCACGGTGAGCATGATCAGGCCGGTGAGTTGCTCGCCGGTCATACCTCGATCTTCTCCTTCTGCTCGAGTTCGATGCCGGTGCGGGCCGCATAGAGACTCTTGATGAGCTCGGAGACGCCCTGCAGCAGCAGTAGAAGGCAGGCCAGCGGGATCACCGCCTTGAAGGGCCACAGAATCGGCCGCCAGGGCGACTGATCGGACTGCTCACCGATGTTGAAGGAGTAGATCGTTTCGTGCAGGCCGATGTAGCCGAGGATCGCAAAGGCCGGAAAGAAGAAGAGGATGTAGGAAATCGAATCGATGATGCCTTTTGTGCGTGGCGAGAACTGATCCCAGAAGAAGTCCGTCCTGACGTGCGCGCCCTTGTGGAGCGCGTAGGCTGCGCCGAGCATGAACAACGCGCCGTAGAGCATGTACGTGAGGTCGTAGGCCCATGTTGTCGGCTGGTTGAAGAGGTAGCGGGAGAAGACCTCGAAGGTCACCGCGCCCACAAGCGGTATGGCGAGGAGGGCGACGATCTTTCCCACAAGATCGGTGAACCGGTCGATGGATTGAATGATGGATAAGAGCGACCGGGGTGGCTCTGTCATGGTGATTTCTCCAGGATTCGTGCGGCGTGCAGACGTGACCTCGGGGCACGATCCCGACCGGTGTCACGCGAGGAAAATCCCCCAAGGAAAACGGGGCGAGTCAGCACAGACTCGCCCCGTTTCTCATCGGTGTGTCCGCCTTGCTCAGTTGGCTTTTGGCGGGAAGTAGTAGTTCGCCATGAACGAGTACGGCGGGAAGTAGAACCGCTTGTAGGGCACGACGATCGAAGCGTACGTCTTCTGGCTATCGAGCACCTTCTTGAAGAAGGGGTTCCGCGCCGACTCGTCAGCCGCAACCTTGTCCCAGCCCTTGATGAACTCGAGCAGAATGTCGCGCGGGGTCTGGAGGATCTGCACGCCGTGCTTCTCCTGCAGCTCCTTGAGCGCGTCGGCATTCTGGCGCTGCCACTTGGCGTGCCAGATCACGTAGGCCTCGTTGGCGGCCGACTTGATCCACTCGTGCTCCTGGGGCTTCAGCGTCTCCCAGACGTCCTTGTTGAAGAGGAGCTCGCCGACGGTGGTGTTCTCGTGCACGCCCGGCGAGTAGTGGAACTTCCAGACGTTATGGAAGCCGAGGCGGAGATCCTCGACGCCGCCGACCCACTCGGCGCAGTCGATCAGGCCGCGCTGAGCCGAGGGAATGATTTCGCCGCCGGGCATGTTGACGACGGTGAAGCCGAGCTCTTTCCAGACCTCACCCGCGATGCCGGTCTGGCGGCACTTCATGCCCTTCATGTCGGCGACGGAGGTGATGGGCTTGTTGAACCAGCCGAACGCCTGAGGACCTGACGGGAGGACCGAGTAGGCG
>CAZKZT010000365.1:3544-3773 GCA_964557265.1 uncultured Hyphomicrobium sp. | reverse complement strand
GTCCGCGGGGCGCCGCCGGGCGCGATTGGCGCCGAGGTATATCCGGCCATGTCGCCCGGGATCAACGCTTAGTTTTGACGTTGGTGATCACGACCGGGCCTCGGAACGCCCCAAGCGGCCCTCTGATCGGCCAATCCTCGCCACCACGACAGATCAACTGCGCGAGACTTCCTTGCCGCCGAGAGCAAACGACAGCGGCAGCGCGGTCGTATACTTGATCTGCTCCATG
>CAZKZT010000365.1:0-3534 GCA_964557265.1 uncultured Hyphomicrobium sp. | reverse complement strand
CAACGCTTAGTTTTGCGACGTGGTTTGCTCCTGACGGCCACCAAAGGCCCATCAGCCGCGCGCGGCGTCCTTGCCGGTCAGTGCAAAAGACAGCGGCAGCGCCGTCGTATACTTGATTTGCTCCATCGCAAACGCCGACGAAACCTTCGATATCTCTATTCGGGAGATCAATTTCTTGTAGAACGCGTCGTAAGCCGCAATATCCGGTACCACAACGCGCATCAGATAGTCGATCTCACCCGACATGCGATAGAACTCGGCCACCTCGGGCAGATCCGCGACCGCATGATGGAACCGCTCCAGCCAATCGAGGCTGTGCTGGTCGGTCTTGATCGAGACGAAGACGGTGACCCCGACGTTGACTTTGGCGGGATCGAGCACGGCGACCCGGGCACGGATGACGCCCGCCTCGTCGAGCTTCTGGATCCGCCGCCAGCAGGGCGTGGTTGAAAGGCCCACGATCTTGCCGATTTCCGCGATCGGCATGGTTGCATCAACCTGCAGCAGGCCGAGGATCTTCAGATCCATCGCATCGAGTTCCACGCTCATCACTCCACGAGGAATTATTCGCTTGTGACGCGACTGGATGCCGAAAAATATCTCCATTTACGGCGCCACGCACAGAGTTGTAGTATTTTTTTCTAATTTCCGCAACATCTCCCCTTGCTCAACCTCGCTGGCAGGGCGACATTCCGGGATGCGGCAAATCTCGACCTTGGAGCGAAGGCGCCGCACGGAGCCGTCATGCAACAGCCGATCTTCATCATCCCTCACTTTGCGGTCACCGCGGCTCTGGCGCCCGGTGATTTCGCCGCGGCCGCTGCAATGGGTTTCCGATCGGTGCTGTCGAACCGTCCGGATCACGAAGCCGCCGATCAGCTCTCGGCGCGCGACGAGTCGGTGCTCGCTTGGCGTGCCGGCCTCAAATTCCGCCACGTGCCCGCCGGAAAGCTCGACCTCTTCACGGATGACGTCGTCGAGGCCATGGGAGACGCGGTCGCCTCACTCGAGGGGCCGATCCTTGCCCACTGCGCGAGTGGCATCCGCTCGGCAATTGCCTGGGCTGCGACCAGCGCCCGCGGCGGCGACGTCGACTGCATTCTCGCGGCGCTCGACAAGGCCGGCTTCGACCTCGACTTCCTCCGCGACGATCTGGAAGCTCAATCGGATCGCGCCCGTTGGGTTGGCTTGCGCGCGCCGGCGCTCGACTGCACGCAGGCCGCAGAGTTGGTAGTTTAGTTCGAGGCCGGCGCCGCAACAGCCGAAGGCATTGCGGACCGCAGAAAGAAGCACCCCTACAATCTGCCCCGCACTTCCTCGCGCAACCATGGCAACAGCTCGGCTTCGAACCACGGGTTACGCTTGATCCAGGCGTTGTTGCGCCACGAGGGATGCGGCAGCGGCACCAGAACCGGCGAACCCGGACGCACCACGATCTCACGCCAGCGCTCAACAGTCCCGGTGAGCCCGGCGCGCGCTTCCGGCCCGAGATGCCACCGCTGTGCATACTGCCCGACCAACAGCACCAGCTCGAGGCGCGGCAACGCGCGCATCAGCCGGTCGCGCCACAGCGGCGCACATTCCCGGCGTGGCGGCAGATCACCGCCTTTGGCATCGAGGCCCGGAAAGCAAAATCCCATCGGTACGATCGCGACGCGCGAGACATCGTAGAACACGTCAGCCGGCGCGCCCATCCATGTGCGCAAACGCACACCAGACGGATCGGTGAAGGGTGTGCCGGACGCGTGGACGCGCGTCCCCGGCGCCTGCCCGAAAATGCCGATACGCGCGGTAGAACTCACGCGCAGCACGGGCCGCGGCTCATGCGGCAATGGGCGGCCGATCGGATCATCGCGGCAGCGACGGCACGCACGGATGCCGGCGACGAGAGCATCGAGCGCATCGACCCGTTCCCGCGGGCGGCGTCCCGGCGCCACAGTCATACGTCGACGACCAGCCCATCCTCGGCGGTCAGGATGCCCGGACGCTGGCTCTTGATCTCGTCGACACGCGACAGCATCGACGCATTCATGTGCGTGAGCATGATCCGCCTCGCGGTGATCCGTGGCAGATTCTTCGAAAGCACTTCCCAGCTCGTATGGTAGCGGACCGGGCCATCGTAAGCGTAGCATTCGGTGATGAACAGGTCCGCGCCGTCGCTCACAGGCACCAGCGCCTCGACCCATTCCGTATCGCCGGAGAACGCGAGCACCTTGCCGTCAGCCTCGAACCGCAGCGCATGCGATGGCGCGCCGGACGGATGCGATACTTCCCACGCCGTCACCGTCACGGGGCCTTCGGTCAGCGGTTCACCGGCCCGGCACTCCTTGAAGATCAGGTCAAAGCGGCGCGACACCTTGCTCGATCCCGGGAACAGGATTTCAGCCGCGGCGAAGGTCCGCGCCTCGATGCCGGGCGGCCCGATCACGGTCAGCGGTACCGTGCGCTTGGAGACGTGCTGGGTGTGCAGCAGCCACCACACGAGGCCAGAGAAATGATCGCCATGCATGTGCGAAATGAAGATCGTCGAGATCCCGTTCGCGTCGATGCCCAGGCGGTTGAGGCCGATGATGCTGGTGGCGCCGCAGTCGATCAGGAAGCGATGGTCCTTCCCGAGTTCGACATAGTAGCCGGTCTGGAGCCGGCCGCCGGCACCGAACGCATCGCCGCACCCAACAATCGTAAGCTTCATCGTCGTATCCGCTGTTGTCTGCTTGCCGTCGGCGGGCGTCGACCGTCAGGCCTTGGCACTGGGCCGGCCCGCCACTTCGGCGTACCAGCGATCGAGATTCGCCAACCCTTCAGGCCGGGCAATCCGCGCCGGCTTCATGAAATCGATCGCCACCAGCGCCGTGATGTCGGCGACCGAATAGGCGTCGCCCGCGAGAAATCGATGGGTCCCGAGTTGCTCATCCATCAACGCGAGCATCTCGATCGCACGCGGCTTGTTGGCCTCGCCCCATGCGGCCACCTGCGGCACCTCCAGGGTGGCCATCGCCGGATGCAGATGGCGGAACGCGCTGGCCACCGGGGCGAGCAAGCCAAGCTCCATCCGCCGTTGCCACATCTCGACCGTCGCCTGCCCGAGGGGCCCTTCGCCGAACAGCCGCGGCTGGGGGTGCAGTTCCTCGAAGTAGCGGCAAATGGCGATCGACTCGCAAATAGCCGTGCCGTCGTCGAGCACCATCACGGGCACCCGCTGAAGCTTGTTCAATGCCGTGAAAGCCTCGCCCTTGTGCTCCCCCTTGGTCATATCGACCTGCTCGAAGGGAACCTCGATCCCCTTCTCGGCCAGAAAGATACGCACGCGGCGCGGATTGGGGGCCGTCCGGGTCTCGTAAATCTTCATGAGCTAGATCCTTCCACGCGTCCTTCCAGTGGGCGGCGAACCGCTAGTGGTAGTGGAGCGCCGGAGGCCGCGCAACAGAGGCGTGCGTACCCGTGGATGGTGCACCACGGGCACCGGCCACACCCGACCGGCCTGCGATCGCTCAAAACCGGCACATATTGGAGCGGAATTTTCTCATTCGAGGC
>CAZKZT010000364.1:0-3788 GCA_964557265.1 uncultured Hyphomicrobium sp. | reverse complement strand
TCAGCCTGGTTGCGGCTGTTCAAAGCCTATGTCGATTTCTACAAGGCGGCGGTTCCTGACGATGTCATCGAGCTGACATGGCAACGGCTGCTGAGTGACGCGGAAGAGAGCATGACCGGGCTCGTCGCTGTTGACGGCGACGGCCGGCTTGTGGGTCTCGCGACTCTGCTGTTCCACAGGTCGACGTGGTCGCCGACCTGCTACTGCTATCTTGAGGATCTGTTCGTCGATGCCAACGTGCGCGGCAAGAATATCGGCCGCCAGTTGATCGAGGCCGTCTACGCGGAAGCGGATGCGCGCGGCGCCACCCGCACCTATTGGGCGACCGAGGAGACCAACTACCGTGCCCGCGGTCTCTACGATCAGCTCGCGACCAAGACGCACTTCCTGCAGTACCGGCGGTGACTTCTCAAGCCTTCGGCGCCGGATGGGTCGGATCGACCCAAAGGACGTTCTCGGGCTTCTCGACCGGCTCGATGTCGAGATTGATCGCCACCGCCTCGCCGTCGCTGCGGACCAGCACGCACTCGAGGACTTCATCCGGGCTCGCGTTGATCTCCTGGTGGGGGACATACGGCGGCACGTAGATGAAATCGCCCGGGCCTGCTTCCGCGACGAACTCGAGCGCCTCGCCCCACCGCAGCCGCGCCTTGCCCTTGACGACGTAGATGACGCTTTCGAGCGGGCCGTGATGGTGGGCGCCGGTCTTGGCATCGGGGTGAATGTGGACGGTGCCCGCCCACAGCTTCTGGGCGCCGACGCGTGCGAAGTTGATCGCGGCCCTGCGGTCCATGCCCGGCGTCTGGGCGGTGTTGCGGTCGAGGTTGTTGCCCGGGATCACGCGAACGCCGTCGTGCTTCCAGCGCGGCGCATCGCCGTGGTCGTGGGTATGATCGTGGCTCATGGCATCGTCTCCGGCTCTCGCTTGGCGCGAATTTTGCCGAAGTTTATCCATTCCCGCGCGGCGCCACCATGACCTGTCTCGCCGCAGCATAGACCAAATTCTGCAAAGGGTATTACGAACTCTGTGCCTCGCCCACGAACGGGCGGAAATGATTGCGGATGCTCGCCTCGGGCAGATCCTTGGTGATGAACACGATGCGTGAGCGATGGTCGTCACTCGGCCACTTCGCGAGCGTATCCGGCGGATAAAAGATGTGCTGTACGCCGTGCACCACGAACGGCTTCGTCTGATCCTTGACGTTGAGGATGCCTTTCACGCGCAGCAGCTTCTCGCCGTAGAGCTGCGCCAGGAGCTGCATCGCGTTCGACAGCTCGCGTCCATCGAGCGGCTCGGCAAAGCTCAGGCAGAACGAGCTGATGCCGTGCAGGTGCTCGTGATCGTGCGCGGGGTGATCGCAGTGCGGGTCGGCGCAGCCGTGCGCGTGGTGGTCATGGTCGTGATGATGGTGGCCATGGCCACAGTCGGGGCCGCAGTGGTCGCCGTGTGCGTGCTCGTGATCGCCGTGATGGTCGTGACCGTGTGAATGCCCTGGCGGCTGGTAACGCTCAGCCCCCAGCCAGCGCTCGGGGTCGACACCGGTGAGCGCGGGTTCGTGCGCGCCGAGGCCGATCAGGTCCGACGGCGAAATATCGCCTTTCACGGCGTGCTGGATCCGGCCCGCAGGGTTCAGCGCTTTGATGCGGCGCTCCAGCGTCGTCAGTTCGTCGGCATTGGCGAGATCCGTCTTGGTCAGCACGAGGCGATCCGCGATCGCGATCTGCTTTGCCGGCTCGAAATGATCGTCGAGCTGCTTGAGGCCAAGCTGCGCGTCGACCGTCGTCACCACCGCATCGAGCTGGTAGATGCGGTAGAGGCTTTCCTCGGTCATCAGCGTGTGTACGATCGGGGTCGGGTCGGCGAGCCCGGTGGTTTCGAGCACGACGCGCTTCATCTCCGGAATGTCGCCCCAGAGCGACTTGGTGTGCATCCGCTCGAGCGCCTGGACGAGATCGCCGCGCACCGCGCAGCACACGCACCCCGATGGCAGCAGCACCGCATCCTCGTCGATCTTCTCGACCAGTGCGTCGTCGATGCCGACTTCGCCGAACTCATTGATGATGACGGCGGTGCCGGCCATCGCCGGATCGTCGAGCAGGCGCTTCAGCAGCGTCGTCTTGCCCGAGCCCAGAAAGCCGGTCAGAACGGTGATGGGAATGGCGGTGCCGGGCGTCATGCTCATGGAAGGCCTCGTGCCTGTCTATTTTGGCGGCGAACGTAGCGCCTGACGGCAGGAAAAGGGAGTCGGATCATGCCGGATGTGACCGACAGGCACGGCGGGACGGGCGTTGAAGAAACCACGGTGCGCCGTGAGGTGGCGGAGGCTGCCGTCGCGATGAGCCGTCAGGGCTTGTCCCCCGGCCGCTCGGGGAATGTCTCGGCGCGGTTCGCCGATGGCATTCTGATCACGCCGTCGGGATTGGCTTACGACGTCCTCCAGCCCGGCGACATCGTGCGCGTGAGCTCCGACGGGACGGTGGCTGCGGGGCAGCGCAGGCCGTCGAGCGAGACGGATTTCCACCTCGCGGTCTATCGCGCCCGGCCCGACGTCGGCGCCATCGTCCACACGCACTCCTTGCATGCGACCGTGCTCGCCTGTGCGCGCCGGGCGATCCCCGCGTTTCACTACATGGTCGCGGTTGCGGGCGGTGACGACATCCCGCTCGTCCCCTATGCGACCTTCGGCAGCGCGGAGCTGGCGCGCCTTGTGGCAACCGGCCTCGCACAGCGCAACGCCTGTCTGATGGCCAATCACGGCCAGATCGCGGTGGGGACAACGTGCGCAGCGGCGCTGGAACTCGCCGCAGAGGTCGAAGTATTGGCGGAGCAGTACGTCAAGGTTCTGACGCTCGGCTCGCCCCATATCCTCGCGCGCGACGAGATGGTGCGGGTGGTCGAAAAGTTCAGGAGCTACGGCCAGAAGGCCTGATGTGCCGCGGTCCGCAGCGCCTTCGGCTACCGCGACCGTGGAAATGCGATCAAGGCTTCTTGCGGAAGCGATCCAGGCTGATGACGTTGTCCTGTCCGGGAGCCGCGTCGGAGGCCGGCTGCGCGTCGGTATCGGCAGTTGAACCCGTCGCGGCGAAAGCTGCCTGCGCGTGGGCTGCGGCCTGTGGCTCGGCGCTGGCGCCGGCCGTATCGTCGGCGGCCGCTTCGCTGTCGTCATCCTTGTCGCTGCGTACCCTGCGTGCGGGCCGCTTGCGTTCGGTGCGGTCGGCAGCGGCACCGTTGCGCGGGACGGCACGCCCGCCGTCGCGGCTGAGCGTGGGAATGTTCACGCCCGCGGGACCGTTGGTCGGAACGTCCGTATCTTCGTTGATGCCGACAACGCTGCCCGTCTCACGCATGGCGCCGGCTTCGTCGAACTGGAGGCCGTACGGGACGCTCGGGTCGAAGAAAACCTTGAGCGCATCGAAGGGCACCACCAGGCGCTCAGGCACGCCATCGAAGCGGAGCTTCACCTCGAAGCGCGCATCCGAAACGATGAGATCCCAGAACACGTGCTGCAGCACGATGGTCATCTCATCGGCATATTTGCTTTTGAGGCGCTTGGAGATCACCACGCCGGGATGACGCGTATCGAACGCGATGTAGAAATGATGCTCGCCGGGCAGGCCGGACTTCTGCACCCGCGTCAGCACCGCGCGCACAACACCACGCATCGCCTCTTGTGCGAGGGCGTCGTAGTCGATCTCAAGCTCAGCCGTCATGCCGCATCTGTCTTCGCAACGACCCGTTTACGCGCCTCGATGCCGAAAGCATGGAGGAATTGAGTGGAGGGCTTCTG
>CAZKZT010000363.1:0-3856 GCA_964557265.1 uncultured Hyphomicrobium sp. | reverse complement strand
CTGGTCTTCAATTTCGTCGTGATGCCGTGGAGCAACCGGGCCCTGCGTGATGCCATCGTTGCGGTGCGCACGGACCTGATCACCCAGGTGATTCAGCCGGGGCGTTTCACGAGCCCGGAAAAAGGGCTCACCTTTCACGTCCGCGACCGCGCGCCCTCCGGAGAGCTGCTCGGCCTCGTTCTCAACGATTCCCGTGACGACAAGCAGACGACGACGTTTCTCGCGGAACGCGCGCGCATCGTGAAGCAGGACGACAGCGCGTTTCTGCTCATGCAGGCCGGTCACATCCTGCGCCGCTCGGCACCCGGCGAGCCGACCCAGATCATCGTCTTCGATACCTACGGCGTCGACCTCGCGAACTTCGAGGCCCGGACGGACGCGCGTGGCATGCGCCCGCGTGAGCGCTACCTGAACGAACTCCTGAATCCCGCGCCTGAGGATGTCGCCACGCCGCGCGCTGCGAATCTTATCTTCGAAGAGCTGCACGAGCGCCTGTCGAGCCCGATCTACCCGCTGACCTTCGTGCTGATCGCGATCGCGCTTCTCGGTCACGCGCGCACGACCCGGCAGGGGCGCGGCCAGGCGCTCATCCTCTCGTTCGTTCTGGCCACCGCAGCACGCGTCGGCGGTCTGACGGCGACCAACATGATCAGCGTCCGGCCAGCGACGGCGCCGCTGGTCTACGCCATTCCGATCGGTGCGGCGCTGCTGGCGGCGGCACATGCGCAGGCCGGGATGCGGCCACGGCGGCCGAACTCGCTCGCCGCGCGAGCGGGCGTCCTTGCTGCCGACGCGTTCGCCCGGCTCTGGCGGTCGAAGGCGCCCGAACCCATCCATCAGCCAGCGGCGCGCGCGCGGAAGATGCGCGGCGGCGGTGCTTCGGCCAGCATGGAGGCCGTCGGGCAATGAGGCTCGCCTTCGGCACCCTCGGTCGGTACGTGTCGGGCCGCTTCGTGGTCGCGATGCTCGGCACGTTCGCGGTCTGCGCGTCGTTGATCGTGATGATCGACCTCGTCGAGCTGCTGCGCATGACGGGGCGGACGGGCAGCATCCCGATCGCTTCCGTGGCGCTTATCGTGACGCTGCGCCTTGCCAGCCATGTCGAGGTTCTGCTCCCGTTCTGCGTCATGGTGGGCAGCGGCGTGACGCTGATCCAGCTCAACCGCCGATCGGAATTGGCGGTGATGCGGGCAGCGGGCATGTCGGCGTGGCAGTTCATCGCGCCGGGTCTGCTGGTGGCAGCCCTGCTCGGTGTCGTTTCGACAGCGGCGTTCAATCCGCTCGCCGCCATCACGCGCGCGGAGGCGGACCGTCTGCTGGCTGAGCTCTACGGCCGAGAGGCCTCTGTGCTTGGCGGTAGCGCCAGCGGGGCATGGCTGCGCCAGCAAGGCGTCGACGGATCATCAGTGCTGAACGCCAGTGCGGCATCACGCGACGGGCGTACCGTCTACAACCCGACGCTGCTCCAATTCGACGCCGAAGGTCGCTTCGTTGAGCGGGTCGAGGGGGTGCGGGCTCTGCTCCGCGACGGTTATTGGCAGTTCGAGCAGGCGCGCGTTTCGCGACCGGGGCGCGAAGCTGAGCAGTTCGACACTTTCGCGGTAAGCACATACCTCGCGCCGGACCGGATCGGTGATGCGCTGGGCTCCGCGATCTCGCTGTCGTTCTGGCAGCTCCCTGGAATCATTAGCGAGACTGAGCGTGCGGGCCTCTCCGCGGCGCGTTTCAGGGTGCAGTACGACATGCATCTCAGCCGGCCTATGTTGCTGGCAGTCATGGTCCTTTTGGCAGCTTCTGTGTCTTTGCGGTCATTCCGCTCCGGTGGCTTACAGACTATGGTTGGAATGGGTGCGATCGGGGGGCTGGGGTTTCTCTTGTTCTCTGAGGTTTCTCGGCAAGTTGGGGTGGCCGGACTGACGCCGTCAGTGATGGCGGTGTGGGTGCCCGTGCTTGTTGCGTTGTGTGGGTCGTTGACGGTGCTGTTGCACCAGGAGGACGGCTAGGTGGTAGTGACGGGGCAAGAGTCTCGGGCGGGAGAGGTGTCTCCGCGCAAGCCGAAGCGGCTGCGTGGGCGCTCACTTCTGTGCGCGTTTGCCACCGTGGCTGTCGCGATCACCACCGTCGCGACGTTCGCGCCCTCTTCGGGTTCGGCCCGCGGCCCGCGCGATCCCGTCACCATCGGCACTGGCATTACCGTGCAGGATCCGGTGCGCGATCTGACGACGGCGAAGCCGGTTTTCAGCAAGTCGAAGAGCCAGATCTTCGGTAAGGGCAGTTCGCCCAAGCGGGTGGACAAGGCCGCGCCGCTGTACCTGCAGGGCGACGAGCTGATCTACGACAGCGCCAACAATCGCGTCATCGCGGTCGGCAACGTCGAGATCGTCTTCAACGACTACATCCTGACCGCTGACCGTGTCGTCTATGACCAGTCGGCTCAGACCCTGACGGCCGAGGGCAACGCGCAGCTCAAGGAGCCGAACGGTAACGTCGTGCGCGCCGACAAGCTGACGGCGACCGATGACTTCCGCGAGGCGTTCGTGCAGTCACTGAGCGTGACCGCGCGGGACGACACGCGCATCACGGCGCGCCGCGCCGTCCGCCGCGATGGCAATGTCACCGAATTCGAGCAGGGCCGCTTCACGCCATGCCGCACCGACGGCGGCAGCCCGCCGCTGTGGTGCATCAGTGCCGCCAAGGTCACGCATGACCAGCAGGGCGGCACGATCTCCTACCAGGATGCGCAGTTCGAGCTGTTTGGCGTGCCCGTCCTCTACATGCCGTACTTCTCGCACGCCGATCCGTCGGTGAAACGGCGCAGCGGCTTCCTGATGCCCGAGGTCGGTCATTCGACCAGCCTCGGATTCCAGGCCGAGACGCCCTACTATTTCGCGCTCGCGCCCCATTACGACTTCACGTTCAACCCGATGTATACGTCACAGCACGGCATGCTGTGGCAGGGTGAATGGCGCCATAAGGTCAACTGGGGCGACGTCCGCGGCACCTATAACGTCAAGCTGGCTGGCATCGACCAGAGCCTCAGCACGCTGCCGGCAGGCTCAAAGGACAGCCTTGATGGCTGGCGCGGCAGCATTCAGACCAAAGGTCTGTTCTCGCTCTCGACGTGGTGGCGCTTCGGCTGGGACATCACGATCGAAAGCGACGACTCGTTCCGCCGCTTCTACAAGCTCGATCCGATCCTGCAGACCGACCGCATCAACTCCGCCTACCTGCAGGGCATCAGCGAGCGCAACTACTTCGCGGCGACGCTGTATCACTTCGGCGGTCTCTTGATCGAAGATAGCGCGACCTCAGCCAGCCGCGTGCTGCCGGTGATCGACTACAACTACATCTTCGACCAGCCGATCCTCGGGGGCGAACTCAGCGCCAGCATGAATGCCGTGTCGCTGACCCGCACGACGACCGACGCCCAGGAAATGAACCGCGCTTCGGTCGAGGGACGGTGGCGGCGTAAGATTGTCGACGGACTTGGGCAGGTTTGGACGCCGCAGGTGGCGGTGCGCGGCGATGTCACCCAGTTCCGCAACGGCTGGGATCCCGATCTCAGCGTGCCGATCAGCGACGATACGATGTCGCGTGCCATGGCCATGGGTGCGCTGACGTATGCCTACCCGTTCGTCAAGCACACGCCGGCGGGCAGCCATATCGTCGAGCCGATCGCGCAGGTCGTGACACGGACGTCGCATGTCTCGCAGCGGCGCCTCCCCGACGAGGATGCCAAGAGCCTCGTGTGGGACGACACGCTGCTGTTCGATGTCGACAAGTTCTCCGGCTGGGATCGGGTCGAGACCGGCACGCGCCTGAATGCGGGCTTCCAGTACACCTATCAGGCGGCGAC
>CAZKZT010000362.1:0-3866 GCA_964557265.1 uncultured Hyphomicrobium sp. | reverse complement strand
GTGAGATATAGCGTGAGAAGCCCCCGTGAAGCATCGCTTCGCTACGCAGATGCCAAGCCTGAATATCGGCGGCCGCTCGATGACGGCGCCTGTCTCTCTGGTGTCGTCGCCGCTCGTGTTGGTCGAGCGGCAGCCGGAACCGCTGTCCGCGCCGCGCCGATCCCGCCTCTGGGAGCTGTCGCGCTATCTTCATTGCTCGGTCGTCGGCACCTGCCTGACGACGAGCGAGCTTCGCCACATCCTCGCAAAAGCCGGGTTCGTCACCGAGGGTGCCACCGATCACGACCTCCATGGAAAAGGCGTCACGGTCGCCAGCCAGCACGACATCGCGGGCAAGTTGCTCAACAAGGCCCTCGATAAACGCCACCGGCAGGCGATCACTCAATTCGCGAAAGCCAAGAGCGAAGCCGATGTCAGCGCACTCTGGCACGAGGCCGTGAAGCGTGGCGACATCCCGGGTGCCTATTGGGCGGCACTGACGCACCCTGAGACCACCGACGAGCTGGTTCGTATGATGTTCGGCGAGGTGCACATGCTCTCGCATCTCGTCGGCGCTGCAAATCGAGCGGATATCCGCCGCCTGGCTGAACTCGAGGCCGAGCTTGGCACGCTGCAGGACAAGCTGCACCGCCAGCAGGTCCAATTGCGCGAAGGGATCATGGCGCGCGACGCCAAGATCGGCGATCTCAACCTGCTGCTTGCGCGTCGAATCTCCGATGACGCCAAGACCGAGCAGCCGAATGCCTGCGCCGTGGAAAGTGCCGCGCTCACCAAGCTCGTCGCCGATCTCGAGCGTCGCCTCAATGCCGAATGCCGCCGCCGGAATGCGGTGGAAGCGCGCCTGGAGCGTCTGACGGAGGACGCGCGACGGGACCGCGAGGCGCGGGCTGCCGCGGACGCGCGCGAGATGGCGTTGCGCGAAGAGTTAGACGCACTCGAGGCGAGCGTCACCACGCCCGCTTCCGCGTCCGACGCCATTGATGGCCGGTCCGGTCTCGATGGCGTCGCCTTTCTTTATGTTGGCGGGAGGCCGCATCAGCACGCGCATCTACGTCAGCTGAGCCATCGAGTCGGTGCTGACATTCTTTTCCATGACGGTGGCATCGACGAGCGTCATGGCTTGCTCGCCGGTCTCGTCAACCGCGCCGATATCGTGATGTTCCCCGTCGATTGCGTGAGTCACGAGGCGGTTGCCGCGATCAAGCGGCTGTGCCGCCATGCCGCAAAGCCTTTCATGCCGCTGCGCACCAGCGGCATCAGCTCGTTTCTGACTGCCCTTGACCGGGTGGCCGCCACCCGATCCGGTGACGAGACCACTGTGCCGGCATCGGCCTGAAACCAGCTTCCTGGCTCCGGGCCACCAGGGCCCGCAATCTGCCGATCGATATATCCATCCGGATATGCATCGGCCAATGACCACGGAGGAAGCGATGGATGCGATTGCACTCGACGCCAGGCTCAGCAAGGCGGCCCGCGAGTTCATGGGACGCAAGCCCCGTCTCCTGATCGACGGCAAGCTCGTCGCTGCGGCCTCGGGCAAGACGTTCCCCGTCTACAATCCAGCGACCGGCGAGGTCATCGCCCAGATCCCCGAGGCCGACCGTCAGGACGTGGACCTTGCGGTCAAAGCCGCGCGTCGTGCCTTCGATGACGGCAGCTGGGCGCGCGTGAAACCCAATGAGCGCAGCCGGCTGCTATGGAAACTTGCGGACCTCATCGAGAAGAACCTCGAGGAGTTCGCCGAGCTCGAGTCGCTCGACAACGGCAAGCCGGCAGCCGTGGCGCGTGTCGCCGACGTACCGCTGACCGTCGATATATTCCGCTACATGGGCGGCTGGGCAACCAAGCTCACAGGATCGACGATCCCGCTGTCGATGCCCGGCGAGTATCTCTCCTACACGCTGCGCGAGCCCGTCGGCGTCGTCGGCCAGATCATTCCATGGAACTTCCCGCTGCTCATGGCGGCATGGAAGCTGGCACCGGCGCTCGCTGCTGGCTGCACAGTCGTGCTCAAGGCGGCCGAGCAGACACCGCTCTCCGCGCTTCGCCTTGGCGAGCTGATCCAGGAAGCGGGCTTCCCCGCGGGCGTCGTCAACATCCTCGCCGGCTATGGCGAAACGGCTGGCGCTGCCCTCGCGAGCCATGATCTCGTCGACAAGGTGGCGTTCACGGGCTCGACCGAAGTCGGCAAGATCATCGCCAAGGCTGCAACCGGCAATCTCAAGAAGGTGACGCTCGAACTCGGCGGCAAGTCGCCGGCGCTTGTGTTCCCCGATGCCGATCTCGAACTGGCGATCCCCGGCGCAGCCAATGCCATCTTCTTCAATCACGGCCAGTGCTGCTGCGCCGGCTCGCGTCTCTATGCGCACAAGAAGATCTTCGACAAGGTTGTCGACGGCGTGGCTTCGATCGCGAGCAAGATCAAGGTCGGCCCGGGTCTCGATCCGACAACCGAGATGGGGCCGCTCGTCTCCGACGAGCAGTTCGCGCGCGTCACCGGCTACATCGACGCCGGCCGCCAGGAAGGCGCCGAGATCGTCACCGGCGGCAAGCAGGTCGGTAACGCTGGCTACTTCGTTGCGCCGACGGTGATCACGAACACCAACCCGGGCATGAAGGTCATTCGCGAGGAGATCTTCGGTCCTGTGGTCTGCGCGCAGCCGTTCGATGACGACGATATCGACCGCATCGCCAAGGAGGCCAACGATACGATCTATGGCCTCGCCGCGAGCGTGTGGACGCGCAACGGCGGGCTCGCCCACAAGATGGCCCATCGCATCCGCTCGGGCACCGTCTGGATCAACTGCCACAACGTGTTCGACTCGGCACTTCCCTTCGGCGGCTATAAGCAGTCCGGCTGGGGACGCGAGATGGGAATCGAGGTCTTCAACAATTACACCGAGGTCAAGGCGATCACCGCCGCACTGTGATTGTGACATGCGGAGCGGGCGCCGAAGACGTCCGCTCCGTCTGGATCAACACCACCTGAGGCCAAGCTGAGAGAGTCACCATGGCGCTTGCTGCTGATGATGATCGGCAGGCGAGCCGCTCGGTGCGACACGCCGAAGCGTTGCAGTTGGCGAGGCCCCAACTCGTGCCGGCCCGCGGGAGAGCTGTTGAGCTTCACGAGCCGCGGGGGCGCATTCCGGCGCTAGGGCTGGTTGCGCCGATCGCCTGCGACGTTCATGACTACGGCATCGTGATGGACGATGCGCTGAAGATCGAAGATGCGCTTCTCGGAGCAGCGGCGCGACTGTGATCTCCTCATCACGACGGCGGCATGTCCGTCGGTCGCGAAAATCACATCCGCTTGATCAGCGGCTGGCGCAGCTTGACTCCAACTTAATTCCTGGTGTTACGGACAGGGGCACGCTAGAGCGCGTCAGCCTTTGGCGAAATCACCGCCGTCGAGCAAGCGCGCTCTAAGTCTTTGATTGAGAGTCTGGTTCATGCTCTCGATGGAAGCTCGAGCGCTTCCATCTCGACCGATCAGGCTTTAGGCAAGGTCAGTGGTCACCCATATGGTACCAGAGGAGTAGAATTTTGCCGAGAGCTTGGTCGCCTGCCATCCTGCTTCCGCGTGTCTAACTTTAGAGAGCTCGCTGCCGGAGAAGAGGCGCCCGTGAAGCCTCAGCCTCGAATTCGCTTCAGCCTTGATGAACTGGAGACCTTCCTTGTCGTTGCCGATACCGGCAGCTTCAGCCAGGCTGGGGAAGTGCTCGGCCTGTCGCAACCCTCGGTGAGCAACCGCATTCAGCGACTCGAAAGCGTCCTTGGTGTGAAGTTGTTGACGCGCACGACGCGAAAGGTTGCGCTCACTGAAGCGGGCTACCGGCTGCGTGAGGAAGCGGACCGGGCGTTGCGCG
>CAZKZT010000361.1:0-3886 GCA_964557265.1 uncultured Hyphomicrobium sp. | reverse complement strand
GTAGATTTTCTTTTCTGCGGTCGGCAACGGCTTCGCCTACTGCCGCCGCGGGCTGCCTCGCGGTCGCATTCTCACTTTGCAGCCTTCGGCCGCTAAAGTTCTCCTCCTTCTCCCCGCTCGCGGGCGAGAAGGAGAATCGGTAGCGGTCGAAGACCGCGCCATCAGGTCGCCATCCGGCGAGGCAGTTCCGCGGCGCGTGTAGCCGAAGGCGTACGCGACCGCGGAGAAAAGCTACAGCCTCGAGACTTCCACTTCCTTCGACGTGATGAACTCGAGCAGTGCCGGCTGGCCCTTCTCGGTGGCAGCGATGCCGCGCTTGATCGCGGCGACGATGTCATCCGGCTTCTCGACGCGCTCGCCGTAGCCGCCGAATGCACGCGCCATCGCGGCATAGTCGCCCGAGATGTCGGTAGAGCGGTACTTCTCGGTCGAGACCTGCATGATCTTCAGCTCGATCGCCATCGAGAAGTTGTTGAGCAGGATCGACAGGATCGGGATGCGCTCACGGACGGCCGTCTCGAAGTCCATGCCCGTGAAGCCGATGGCCGCGTCGCCCCACACGTTGATGCAGAGTTTGTCGGGCTTCGCGAGCTTGGCACCCATGGCAAAGCCGAGCCCGGCGCCGAGCTGCGTGGTCTTGCCCCAGCCGATGTAGGAGAGCGGCGTCGTCGACTTCCAGAACGGCGAGAGCTGATCGCGCGGGCTGCCGGCATCGTGCGTGATGATCGTGTTGGCGACGTCGACGGTCTTCTGCAGATCCCACAGCACGCGATAAGGATTGAGCGGCGCGTCGTTGCAGGTCAGCTTCGGCATCCACTTGGCGAGCCACGGCTCGTTGGTGTCGGCGATCTCCTTGGCGACGGCCTTGTGATCCTTCGGCTTGTTGCCGTGGAGCTTGCGCACTTCAGCGATCATCGCCTCGAGCACAATCTTCGCGTCACCGGCGATGCCGAGGGCAACCGGAACGTCCTTGTTGATGTCGCTCGGATCAAGCGTCGCCTGGATGATGCGCGCGCCTTTCGGCATGCTGACGCCGAAATTTGTTTCCGACAGCGAGCAGCCGATGCCGAAGATGAGATCCGACTTGTCGAGGAAGGTGCGCACCGACTGCGGCACGGCGAGGCCGCCGGAGCCGAGCGAGAGCGGATGCGTTTCCGGGAAGGCGCTCTTGCCTTCGAGGCTGGTCGATACGGGGATCGCGAGGAGTTCGGCGAGTTCCTTGAGTTCGGTCCACGCTTCTGCCCAATGCACGCCCTGTCCGGCATGGATCACCGGGCGCTTGGCGGCAACGAGCATCTTGGCGGCCTCTGCAACCGCTGAGAGGTCGGTGCCGGTGCGGATCCGCTGCGGGACGACGTAGTCCTTGGGATCGACTTCCTCGGCCCACAGGTCGGCCGGAATCTCGACCAGGACCGGTCCGCCGCGACCCGACTTCAGGTTCTGGAAGGCGCGGCGGAAGATGTTCGGGATCTCCTTGGCCGAGGTGATCGGCTCGGCCGACTTGGTGATCGAGCGCATCGAGACCGAGGCATTGTAGTTGCGCTCGACCCAGGCGAGGCGGCGCTGGTAGCCCATCGGCAGGACCAGGATCGGGATGCTTTCGCTGTAGGCCTGGGCGACGCCACCGTAGGCGTTCTCAGTGCCGGGGCCGTGCTGCATGGCGAAGATGCCGATCGTCTTGCCGGAGGTCACGCGGCTGACGGCGTCAGCCATATGGAGGCCGATGCGCTCCTGGCGGACGATGATCGGGCGGATGTCGAACTTCGCGGCGTGCTCGAGGATGTGATTGACTGGATAGCCGATGATGTACTCGACGCCCTCCTGCTTGAGGATCGTCGCAATAGCATCTCCCACCTTCATGGGGGTTCCTTCCCTAGGTTCTCTCAGGATGATTTGAGGTCCGGTGCATGGAAGCACGCCGGCACGTATCGGCCAAGCATCGCCCGGCATAGTGCGCCTCACATTCATGCAGATCTGCCCGCCGTGTGCCGCGTCTGCGGGCACTCCGCCGCGCGGAGAAGGGTTTTGGGGGTGCATAAGCTCGAAAAGAACTTTCTGTATGCCCGTGTTAATTCGCGAGAAACCATGAACTACGCTGATTCATGGATGTATTCATGAAGCAAAACGTCTAATTGATTGAGTTTATCTTTGCTGTGCGGTGCAATTTACTTGCTGTTAATCCGATCGACCTTAAGGTATTGTTTCCTAGATTGGATTTCTTTCTCTGAAATAATCCGTTTTTACTCCGTGTTAACTTGGGGCGTGTAGGGTGACCTCAAGTGCCGCCGGGAAGTCAGGCCCGACGGACTTCGACCCCAAGGGTCGCGGAGTTTTAGTCAGAGTGGGAGAGTACCATCATGAAGACCCTCGTTCGTTTCGCAAAGTGTGAGTCTGGCGCCACGGCCATCGAGTACGGCCTCATCGCTGCCCTCATCAGCGTTGGCATCATCACCGTCGTCACCAACGTCGGCACCGAAATTCGCGGCACCTTCCAGGAAGTCGACACGGGCCTGAAGGCGCGCGTGAAGTAATTTGGCTTGAGCTTGCGGCGCTGCGCCGCGAGCCGCCGAATGAACGGACAAAGCCGTCCGCCTCGCACGAGGTCGGGCGGCTTTTCCGTTTTCAGCGGGCGGGAGGAGAGCAGCGAACCTTAAACTGATCTCGGTTCGCGGCGAGGTGCTTGAGCGCCAGCTTGAACCGGCAGCGATTTTCTATAGATGTAACCGCAAATGTGCCGGCCGCGCCGAGGGCGCGGGAGCCGAAGCCGTTTCAGCGGGACAATGCCCTCCATCATGACCTCCGCAACCACTTCGCCCGCTACTGCGGCGACCTTCATCAATATCGGTGAACGCACCAACGTCACCGGATCGGCCAAATTCCGGAAGCTGATCGAGGCCGGGGACTATGCGTCGGCGCTGGCGGTCGCGCGAGAGCAGGTCGAAGGCGGCGCCCAGATCATCGACATCAATATGGACGAGGGCCTTCTCGACAGCGAGAAGGCGATGACGACGTTCCTCAACATGATCGCGTCGGAGCCGGATATCGCCCGCGTGCCGGTGATGATCGACAGCTCGAAGTGGAGCGTGATCGAGGCCGGACTTAAATGTGTGCAGGGCAAACCGATCGTTAATTCGATCAGCATGAAGGAAGGCGAGGAGGCATTTCTCGCCCAGGCCCGCAAAGTGCGCCGTTACGGCGCCGCGGTCGTCGTCATGGCGTTCGACGAGGTTGGCCAGGCGGACACCATCGAGCGCAAGGTCTCGATTTGCGAGCGCGCCTATAAGCTGCTCACCGAAAAGGTCGGCTTTCCGCCCGAGGACATCGTCTTCGATCCCAATGTTTTCGCGGTCGCGACGGGTATCGAAGAGCACAACGGCTATGGCGTCGATTTCATCGAGGCGACACGCCAGATCAAGGCGCGCTGCCCGTACGCGCACATCTCAGGCGGCGTTTCGAACCTATCGTTCTCGTTCCGTGGCAACGAGACCGTGCGCCAGGCCATGCATTCGGTTTTCCTTTACCACGCCATCAAGGCCGGCATGGATATGGCGATCGTCAACGCCGGTCAGCTCCCGGTCTATGACGACATCGATCCCGAGTTGCGCGAGCTGTGCGAGGACGTGATCCTCAATCGCCGTGCGGACGGGACGGATCGTCTGCTCGAGGCGGCGCAGCGGTTCAAGGGCGATGGCGCCAAGCGCAAAGAGGCGGATCTTTCGTGGCGCCAAGCGCCGGTTGCGGAGCGGCTGAAGCACGCGCTCGTGCACGGCATCACGGATTTCATCGAGGTCGACACCGAGGAAGCGCGCCAGGAAGCAGCGAAGCCGCTGCATGTCATCGAAGGGCCGCTGATGGCGGGCATGAACGTGGTCGGCGATCTGTTTGG
>CAZKZT010000360.1:3592-3900 GCA_964557265.1 uncultured Hyphomicrobium sp. | reverse complement strand
CTCGACCATGAAGCCCGCGACGAGTTCCGACTCCGCTTCCGGCAGATCGAACGGCGGGCGGTTGGTCTCGGCGAGCGCGGAGATGAAGAAGACGACGAACATCGGGAACAGGACGAGCCAGTTCCAGTCGAGGAACGAGTTCGGCAGGCCGAGTCGCGTGCCGATGCCGGTCTGCTGCGAGAGCACGATCGCGCTCATATTGAGCGAGCCGACCAGGAGCAGCACGCACACGATCACGAAGCCGATCGAGACTTCGTAGGACACCATCTGTGCGGCCGAACGCAGCGATCCGAGGAACGGATACTTCG
>CAZKZT010000360.1:0-3582 GCA_964557265.1 uncultured Hyphomicrobium sp. | reverse complement strand
CACCCGCCCATGATGACGCCGTAGACGCCGAGTGAGGAGATCGCGAACAGGTAGAGGATGCCGACGTTGAGGTTCGAGATGACCACGCCGTCGCCGACCGGGATCACCGCCCAGGCCGCAAGCGCGAGTACCGAAGTCACGACCGGCGCGAGCAGGAAGACGCCCTTGTCGGCGCCCGAAGGAATGACCGGTTCCTTGAGCACGAACTTCAGGAGGTCCGCGAACGATTGCAGCAGGCCGAACGGGCCGACGACATTAGGGCCGCGGCGCATCTGTACGGCGGCCCAGACCTTGCGGTCCATCAGCAGCAGAAACGCGATGATGACGAGCAGCGAAACGAGCAGCAGCAGGCTTGCGCCGACCGTCAGCGCCAGCCACAGCGCGTAGTCCCACCAAGTATCGAAGGTTGTCGGAAACATGCGCCGCTGACCTGCCTTATTCCGCCGCCGCGCGTATGCGGCCGTTGCCCGCCTTGATGGCCGACAGCTCAGCCATGACGGCCGAGGCGCGGGCGATCGGATTGGTCGTGTAGAAGTCGCGGACCGAGCTGACGAATGGCTCGGTGCCGAACTTGCCCCCGGAACTACCGACGCGTGCTGCGAGGCGCTCGACACCGCTGATGGCCGCCGGTTGCACCACATCGAGTGCGCCGAGCGTCGGGGTTGCCTTCACCATCAGCGCGCGCAGTGCCGCGACGTTGTCGAACGGCAGCGCCGCGCCAAGGACGCTCGAAAGCTGGCGCAGGATGGCCCAGTCTTCGCGCGCCTCGCCGGGCGGGAACGCGGCTTTGGCCGTCATCTGGGCGCGGCCTTCGAGATTGACGTAGATCGCGTCCTTCTCGGTGTAGGCGGCACCTGGCAGGATCACATCGGCGCGGTGCGCACCGGCGTCGCCATGGCTGCCTTGATAGATCACGAACGCGCTGCCGAGGCGGTTCATGTCGATCTCGTCGGCGCCGAGCAGGTAGAGAACGTCGAGACGTCCTTCGCCAGCGGCTTTGATCATGCCGGCGGTGTCGAGGCCGTCCTTGCCCGGGACGAAGCCGAGGTCGAGGCCGGCGACGCGGGCGGCAGCGGTGTGGAGGATGTTGAAGGCGTTCCAGCCCGCCTCCTTGCCGGCGCTGGCGTCGAGCGCGATTTTTGCCGCGAGCGCGAGGACAGCGGCGCCGTCGGCGCGCGCCGCAGCACCCGATCCGACGATGATCAGCGGATGCTGGGCCTGACGGAGGACACCGGAGAAGGCGTTCTTGCCGTCCGCGATCTCCTGCAGCGTATCGGGACCGGTACCGAGGTGATCGGCGCCGTAGGTGAGGTCGGCCGGCGCGCCAACGAGGCCGATGCTGACGCCGCCCTGGCGCCAGCGCTTGCGGATGCGGCCGTTGAGCACCGCCGATTCGAGGCGCGGGTTGGTGCCGACGAGCAGGATCGCGTCAGCCTGCTCGATGCCTTCAATGGTGGCGTTGAAGAGGTAGCTGGCGCGGCCCAGAGAAGGATCGAGCGCGGCGCCGTCCTGACGACAGTCGAGATTGGTGACGCCAAGGCCGCCGAGCAGCGACTTCAGAGCGAACATTTCCTCCGCACCGGCAAGATCACCCGCGATGGCGCCGATGCGCGCGGCCGGTGTCGATTTCAGTTTCGCTGATACCGCGGCGAGCGCGTCGGTCCAGGTCGCCGGTTCGAGGCGGCCGTTGCGGCGCAGGTACGGCTGGTCGAGGCGCTGGGTCCTGAGACCGTCGGCGACGTGGCGCGACTTGTCCGTGATCCACTCCTCGTTCACCGCGTCGTTGTTGCGCGGCAGGATGCGCATCACTTCGCGGCCACGGGTATCGACGCGGATAGCCGCGCCGAGCGCGTCCATGACGTCGATCGATTCGGTCTTGCGCATCTCCCAGGAACGCGCGTTGAAGGCCCACGGGCGGTGCGTGAGGGCGCCGACCGGACAGAGGTCGACGACGTTGGCCGAGAGCTCCGACATCATCCCCTGCTCGAGGTATGTCGTGATCTCCATATCCTCGCCACGGCCGATGGCGCCGAGTTCCTCGACGCCCGCAACCTCGGTCATGAAGCGGACGCAGCGGGTACACTGGATACATCGCGTCATCATCGTTTTGATGAGCGGCCCCAGGTATTTCTCGTCAACGGCGCGCTTGTTCTCGTGATAGCGCGTGCTGCCCTTGCCGAACGCCATCGCCTGATCCTGGAGATCGCACTCGCCGCCCTGATCGCAGATCGGACAGTCCAGCGGGTGGTTGATCAGCAGGAATTCCATCACGCCTTCGCGCGCCTTCTTGACCATTGGCGAGCGGGTGTTGATGACCTTGGGCGTGCCGTCGCGGTTCGGCGGCAGATCGTTGACGCCAAGCGCGCAGGACGCCTGTGGCTTCGGCATTCCCGCGACCTCGACGAGGCACATGCGGCAGTTGCCGGCGATCGACAGTCGCTCGTGATAGCAGAAGCGGGGAATTTCGACACCGGCCTGCTCGCATGCTTGCAGCAGAGTAATGCCGTCCTCGACCTCGATCTCAGTGCCGTCGATGATCAGTTTTTTTGGCATTCGGCGCATGTCTCGCATGACGGCGAGTGGCGAATCCTCACGGACCGCCACACGTTTGCCGCACTCTTTACCGTGGTGCGGCGCACGATGCTAGTACGATGATCACGAAATTCGCGCCCGCGCGCAGAGTGTCGCGGACGCGCAATTCCCGATCTAAATCCCAACCGCCGCGCGAGGTTTTTACGCGCGGCGTGATACATCACGTCGCGTCGACGACCGGGTTCGACAGGATGCCGATTCCTTCGACCTCGACCTCGACCGTATCGCCCGCTTTCATCCACGCCGGTGGCTTGCGCGCATGTGCAACGCCTGAGGGCGTGCCGGTCGCGATGAGGTCGCCAGCTTCGAGCGTCATGAACTCGGACAGGATCGCGATCGTCTTGGCCACCGAGAAGATCATGTCGGACGTGTTGCTGTCCTGCATGGTGTTCCCGTTGACGCGGGTGCAGATGCGCAGACCCGACGCGCCAGCCGGCAGTTCGTCGGCGGTGACAACCACGGGACCGAGCGGGCCGGTGCCGTCGAAGTTCTTGCCCGGCGTCCACTGCGCGCCTTTGCGCTGATAGTCACGCACCGAGACGTCATTGAACAACGTATAGCCAAACACATGATCCAGGGCATCGGCCTCGGAGATGTGGCGGCCGCCTTTGCCGACCACGATCGTCAACTCGCACTCGTAGTCGAGCTGGATTGATTCCTTCGGCCGGATGACCGGCTCGCCAGCGGCGACCAGAGAGGAGGGAAAGCGTGGGAAGAGCGCTGGGTAGGTCGGGGTCGCGTGGCCGCCTTCAGCCGCGTGCAGCGCGTAGTTGAGGCCGATGCAGAGGAACTTGCCCGGGCGCGCGATCGGCAGCGCGGGCTTGACCGACGAGAGCGGCTGCTTCGTGCCTTTGGCGGCTGCGGCTTTGACAGCGGCCAGCTTCTCGGGTCCGCCCGCGGCCACGTCCTGGAGCGTGCCGACCGACGATACGTCAATCACGCTGTCACCCTCGACGACGCCGAGCGCGGTGCCGCTGCCCTTTTTGAACA
>CAZKZT010000359.1:3027-3929 GCA_964557265.1 uncultured Hyphomicrobium sp. | reverse complement strand
TCTTAATGGCATGTCCATTAGTCCGCCGCCAGGATTTCTCCCCCTGACACTTGCATGTTTCGCGCCAGCGCGCATTTCAAACCGCATCATTTCCGCAGCTGCGAAAAGCGCGGCCGCGCCTGCGGCATCACCCGACCCGCTGCCAATGCCCCATTCATCGAGCAATGCACCGCGGCCGCGCCCCGAGCACGCACGCTCCGGGTGCAGAAATCCGGTTCTCTCCATCGGCGTATCTGTGTAGATATATCGTCGCACCTGTGCAGCGTGCCGGTGCTGGCATACCCGGAGGAAGTGCTCATGAAGATCAGCGCGCGCAATCGGTTCAAAGGTAAAATCGTCGAAGTTAAGAAGGGTGCGACGACCGCGCACGTCCGGCTTGATGTCGGCGGTGCAGTGGTGACGGCATCGATCACCAACGAGGCGGTCGATGAACTGGGCCTCGCCGTTGGTGGCGAAGCGTACGCGGTGGTTAAGGCCTCCGACGTCATGATCGCGATCGACGGCTAGGACAGCACAGTGGTCCGCCTCAACGAAATCCGCGATGGCGAGGAAGCCGTCGTTCCGCCCCCCGCGACCGACGCCGGCCTCGTCTTCATTGGCCGGTGCCACACCCCGTGGACGGACCGGCTTACCTGCCCGCGTCAAGGCCGCCTCGACGGGCCGACATGCCGCATCGAAATTTTCGAACCATGGGTGCCGGCCCTCGACGGCATCACGCAGTTCGAGAGACTAGAAGTGTTGTATTGGCTTCATCAGTCGCGCCGTGACCTCGTACGCCAGAGCCCGCGGAATGATGGCAGCGCGCGCGGAACGTTCAGTCTGCGCACGCCGGTACGCCCGAACCCGATCGGCACGCACATCGTGCAACTGGTCAGCGTCGACGGCGCGAACCTATTTGTGCG
>CAZKZT010000359.1:0-3017 GCA_964557265.1 uncultured Hyphomicrobium sp. | reverse complement strand
ACCGCTGATCGACCTCAAGCCGGACCGCACGCTGTTCACGCCGATCGCGCCGCGACAGCCCGGCGACGACCAGATCGGGGACAGTCCATGACCGCGCGCCTCCGGCGAGCATTCGCGCTTGCCGCACTGGCCGTGCTGGCGATGCTTGCTGGACCGGACGCGATCGCGCGCACCGCCACCGACTCGGCCGGCCGCACCGTCACGCTTCCGGAACGCATCACGAAGGTCATGGCAGCCGGCCCGCCAGCGTCCACGGTCGTCTACGTTCTCACGCCCGAAGCGATGGTTGGCTGGGTGCGGCGGCCACGCAAGGAGGAGCTGCCCTATCTCCTCCCCTCGACGCACCATTTGCCGGAACTCGGCCGCCTCACCGGACGCGGCGATACCGCCAACGTCGAGATCGTGCTCAAGGCGGCACCCGATCTTGTCGTCGACTTCGGCGCCGTGCGCCCGACCTTCGTATCGCTCGCCGATTCCGTTCAGCAGCGCACGGGCATCCCCTATATCCTCGCCGATGGCCGCTTCGAGACGACGCCCGCGTCGCTGCGGCTGCTCGGCGGCATACTTGGCGTACCGGAGCGCGGCGAAGCGCTGGCCCGCTACGCGGAAGACCTGTTCAAGCGCATCGACGCGGCACTCTCCGCCATACCCGAGGCACAGCGTCCACGCGTCTATCTCGCACGCGGCCCCGAAGGCCTGGAGACGGGCTTGCGCGGCTCGATCAACGCCGAGATCATCGAACGCGCTGGCGGCATCAATGTCGCCGACGCGCAGGATGCGCGGCGCGGCATCGCCAACGTGTCACCGGAGCAGATCCTGCTCTGGCGGCCTGAAGTCGTCGTCACGTGGCACCGCGGTTTCTTCGAGAGCGTGACACAGCGGCCAGACACGACGTGGCAAGCGGTGCCCGCGGTCGTCAACAAGCGCGTCCACCTGGCACCGAATGTACCTTTCGGCTGGATCGACGGGCCGCCCTCTGTCAATCGATTGATCGGCCTCGCGTGGCTCGCCAATGCGCTGCACGGCGACCGCTTTCCGTTCGACATCCGCCGCGAGACGCGCGCATTCTACAAGCTGTTCTATCACGTTGATCTCGGTGACGCAGAACTCGAGACGTTGATTGCATGGGCGGACGGCAGGCCACCCCAGACCCTCGAGCGCCGATGAGCGTGCGCGCGGGCGCGTGGATCATGCCGATACTGGCGATCGCGCTGCTCGCCGCCGTGGTCGTCGGCCTGACCGTTGGCGCCTATCCCGTAACGGTCCGCGGCGCCATCGACGCGCTGGCGCGGCTATGGTCTGGCGAAGCGCCGCAGACACCGGAGGAACGCGTCTTGCTGGCGATCCGGGGGCCCCGCGTCATTGCCGGTCTGATCGTTGGCGCGGCTTTGGCCGGTGCCGGCACCGTCTACCAGGGACTGTTCCGCAACCCGCTCGTCTCTCCGGACATTCTCGGCGTCTCAGCGGGGGCCGGTCTCGGCGCCGTGCTCGGCATCTTTCTGTCGCTGCCGCTGGTCGCGATCCAGGGCCTCGCGTTCGCTGGCGGCCTCGCGACGGTCGCACTCGTGTACATGATCGCCACCGCGGTACGCGGGCGCGACCCGACACTGGTGCTCGTGCTCGGCGGCGTCGTGGTCGGCGCACTCGCGGGGGCCGCGATCTCGCTCATGAAGATCCTTGCCGATCCTTATGATCAGCTTCCCGCCATCACCTTCTGGCTGCTCGGCAGCCTCGCCAGCACACGCAGCGGCGAGGTCGCGAACGCGCTCCCCGTGGTGCTGGTCGGCCTCGTGCCGCTGGTGCTGCTGCGCTGGCGCATCAACGTCCTTTCGCTCGGCGATGAGGAAGCGCGCGCGCTCGGCATCGAGGCGGGCCGCATCCGCGCCGTGGTTATTGCAGCCGCGACCTTGATCACCGCGAGCGTGGTTGCGATCTCGGGTGTGATCGGGTGGGTCGGGCTCGTCATCCCGCACATCGCGCGCATGATCGTCGGCCCGAACTTCGAGCGCTTGCTGCCCGCGGCGATGATGATGGGCGCCGCCTATCTCGTGCTGGTCGACACGCTCGCACGATCGATCGGCCGCATCGAAGTGCCGATCGGCATCCTCACGGCCGTTGTCGGCGCACCGTTCTTCCTGTGGTTGCTGTGGCGCGGCCGGCACGGGCATGGGTGGTCATGATGCGGCTCGAAGCGCACGATCTGGCATTCGGCTATCCGGAGCTTGCCGTAGGGCGCGATGTGTCACTCGCGATCGAGCCTGGCGCGGTGCTTTGCCTGCTCGGCCCCAACGGCTGCGGGAAGACGACGCTGTTCAAGACGCTGCTCGGTCTGCTGCCGGCACAAGGCGGGCGTGTCACGCTCGGCAGCGATGATCTCACGCGCCTTCCCCGCATGGAGATCGCGCGCCGCGTCGCCTACGTGCCGCAGGCGCAGAGCGGCCTTTTCCCCTACACGGCGCTTGATTTCGTGTTGATGGGACGCACGGCGCACAGAGGGATCTTCGAAGGTCCGACTGGCGAAGATCGCGCCGTTGCACGCCAGGCCCTGCAGGAACTCGGCATCGGTGATCTCGCCGACCGCGACATCACGCGGCTGTCCGGCGGTCAACGCCAGCTCGCCGTCGTCGCACGCGCCATCGCGCAAGCCGCGCCGCTGATCGTCATGGATGAGCCAACCGCCGCGCTCGACTTCGGCAACCAGGTCGTGGTGCTCGGCGAGGTACGCCGCCTCGCGGAACGCGGCAATGGCATCGTGCTGTCGACCCACGATCCCGACCACGCCTTCGCGGTCGCAACCAGCGTCGCGTTGATGCGCGATGGAGCAATCGTCGCATCCGGATCGCCCCATGCCGTGCTCACAGCCGATCGCCTGCGCGACGTCTACGGCGTCGAAGTCACGATCGAGCGGCTGGCCGATGGCCGCACCGTCTGCGCGCCACGGTATGGTGGCGCGACGATGCACCTGTAGTCATCCGCTCCTCTGAAATCCCCTCAATCGAGGGCAGCCTGGCATTTGG
>CAZKZT010000358.1:0-3933 GCA_964557265.1 uncultured Hyphomicrobium sp. | reverse complement strand
AGGTCGAGGATGCCTTCGTTGCGCCCGCGCAGCAGCGCCAGCGCACGGTGCGACGGCAGCTCCTTGATCTTCTGGCTGAAATCGAAATAGTCCGAGAACTTGGCGCCGGCCGCTTCCTTGCCCTTGGCAACCGTCGAGGTCAGCACGCCGACATCCCACAGCCATTCGCGCAGCGAGCCGACCAGCGCCGCCCGCTCACCGGCGCGCTCGATCAGAATGGCGCGGGCACCATCAAGCGCCGCCTTGGTATCGGCTATTCCCTTCTCCGCATTCACATAGGTTGCAGCCGCCTGCTCCGGCACAAGCGACGGATTGGCAAGCAGCGCATCGAGCAGCGGCTCCAGGCCCGCCTCGCGCGCGATCTGCGCCTTGGTGCGCCGCTTCGGCTTGTACGGCGCGTAGATGTCCTCGAGATCAACCTTGGTCTCAGCGCCCATGAGCGAGGCAAGCAGCGCGGGCGTCATCTTGCCCTGGTCCTCGATGCTCTTGAGCACCGTGCGGCGGCGATCTTCCAGCTCGCGGAGGTAACCGAGGCGCTCTTCCAGCTTGCGCAACTGGGTATCGTCGAGCCCGCCCGTCCGCTCCTTGCGGTAGCGCGCGATAAACGGGACGGTGGCGCCCTCCCCCAGCAGCTCCACCGCCGACGATACCTGCTCGACGCGGACGCTCAGCTCCGTCGCAATCCGCTGATTGATCTTATCCATGGGTCTCCGCCGCCTTCGATCTTCCTGCGCAGACGCTCTATCAGGGCTGGCGGGAGAGATGAAGGCGCGCGCCGGGATGACGAGCCGTATCCCACAAAACACAACACCCGCCAGCTGTTCGCTGGCGGGTGTCGATTGGAGCTACGCTTCACAATTTTGTCGGCTGCTTTGCAACCGTTGCACCAAGACCGTGAGATGGGGGGGATCGGTCGAGACGCGTGCAAGGACTTATTAACACGATTCGGCCTCTGCGCGAGTCATATGCGTGCCGCCGCCGCAAACACAGACGATGAATTACCCACCATATCCACAGCGGACATGCCGACGCGATCAGGACGCCGGAATCGCATCTCGCACGCGCCGCTTCAACTCGGCCAGATTCTGCGGATCCAAATCACGCTTCGGCACGATGATCCCGTGGATGCGGCCGGTCATGATGAAGAGGTGGCCGTTCGTTTCATCGAGGCGCTTGATCGCCGGCCAACTGTAATGAGAGACGACCCCGCCACCTTCCAGCGTGAGGCCCGCCGCGTCGATCGATAGCTCCTGGGTCCCGAGAAAGCTCTCCGTCGGTTCACTGCCGAGCATGGCCCGAGCCATCCGCCTCACGCGCGACGGATAGATGAGGAAGCTGACCAGCATGAGCAGACCGCCAATCAGAAACGCCAGGACGGCGACACCGACGAGCACACGCACATCGATGGGCCGGTCCGTATCCAGGACGAGGAAGAAAGCCACCGTAACCAGCGGCCAGATCAGGGCCCCGAGGGCCAGCTGTTTCCACTGTTTGGCGCGCATCTGCGGTCCGGCGACCATGCGTTCGCTGAAGGCGGCGTAGTCCTCGACACCGACAACATAGGTCAGCCGCGTCATGGAGCCCCTGCCAAGCCTCGAAAGGGATTGCCGCCGCTAAGTCGCGGGCTGCACGGAAGAAGCAATGGTTGAGGAAGGAAATGGTAGCGGGGAGCGGACTTGAACCGCCGACCTACGGGTTATGAGTCCGTTGCTCTAACCAGCTGAGCTACCCCGCCACACCGGTGCCGATATAGGTGCGTGGCATCAACGCTGTCAATAGAAGGGACGCGCGCACGGCACTTTACGCGCGTCAGACCTCACACGATCAGCGGTAACTTTACTCCGCAGCCTCGACCTGCGGCACCGCCTCGCGCATCTTCTCGAAGCGCAGCATCGTGAACAATCCGAGGGGCCGCAGCGCGCGACGGCCGAGCAGCTTGAGATTGTCGCAGACGAGCACCCGGTCGACATTGAACACGGAATGCCAGCCGAGCTTGTCGGCGAACGGTGCCATGCGCCGCTCGACCCAGCCGCGCACACCCTCTTCCTGGCTGAAATGGTTGACCAGGATCACCTCGCCGCCGACTTTGCAGACCCGCGCAAGCTCGCGCATGACCTTCTCGGGGTCGGGAACGACGGTCATCACGTACATCGCGACGACGGTATCAAACGAGCCGGTCGGGAAGGTCAGATCACCCGCATCCATCTCGTGGAGGCCGGTGACGTTCGTGAGGCCTTCCTCGGCAACCTTCTCGCGCGCCCTGTCGAGCATCTCAGGCGACAAATCGATGCCGACGATTTCAAGCTCACGGCGATAATCTGGCAATGACAGCCCAGTGCCGACACCGACCTCAAGGACCCGCCCCTTGCGCCGGTTGATAATCTCTACAGCGTGGCGCCGTCCCTCGGTCGAGACGCGTCCGAACGTGTTGTCATAGACGGGCGCCCAGCGCCGGTAGGCGCTCTTGACCTGCGCTTCGTCCATCTGGACAGCCGCCGTGCGGCCCATGTTTCCATTCTGCATCCGCCGCGCCTCGTGCCCGTTTTCAGAACGCAACATCGACGACTTCCCTCGTCATTGACCCTTTGCGATCGGTGGACCGCCTTCCACCGAAGCCGTTTGCCTAGCCCGTCGCGGCCGCACCATGCGCACCGCGCAGCGCTGAATCGCCCGACAGCCCCGGATCCACTCCGGCGCCATCGACGCTCTGCATTCCCATCACCGCGACCGTTTCGGAGATATCAGAGGAAGTCGACGCAATCCATCCGCCGCCCAGGACCCGCCCAGCACAATCAGTCGAATAGAACACGCAGGCTTGTCCCGGAGCCACTCCGAACTCTCCGTCGTCGAGAACGACCGTCGCAGCAGTCCCCCGCAGGGATACGAGGGCCGACTTCGGCTCCTGTGAAGAACGTACCCGGACTTGCACACGTACCCCGCCGGCTCCATCCGGGTCACCGAGCCAGTTCACGTCTTTAAGCATAATCGTACGCACACGCAAGCAGTCGCGAGGGCCGACCACGACCTCGCTGCGGTCCGCGTCAAGGCGCACCACATACAGCGGATCTCGCCCCGTCACGCCCAATCCGCGGCGCTGCCCGACCGTGAACCCGACGATGCCGTCGTGCCGCCCAAGGATGCGCCCGTCGACGTGCACGATGTTACCGGGAGATACCGCATCCGGCCGCAGCTTCTCGATGATGTCGCTGTAGCGGCCCTGTGGCACGAAGCAGATGTCCTGACTGTCGGCCTTCTCCGCGACCTGCAACGCGAGCGCGCGCGCGACGGCGCGGACCTCGCTTTTGCGCAAGGCACCGAGCGGAAAGCGCAAAAAATCAAGCTCTTCCTGCGTCGTCGCAAAGAGGAAATAGCTCTGGTCCCGGCTGATGTCGACCGGCTGGAAAAGTGCCGCCCGGCCATCGACGACGCCGCGGCCGACATAGTGCCCCGTGATCATCGCGGCGGCGCCAAGCTCGCGTGCCGTGTCGAGGAGACCCGAGAACTTGATGCTCTGGTTGCAGGCGACGCACGGAATAGGGGTCTCACCCGCAAGGTAGCTGTCGGCGAAAGGAGAGATCACGGCCTCGCGAAAGCGGCTCTCGTAATCGAGGACGTAATGCGGGATGCCGATCTGCTCGGCAACGCGGCGCGCGTCGTGGATATCCTGGCCCGCACAGCAGGCGCCCTTGCGTCCGGTCGCGGCGCCATGGTCGTAGAGCTGTAGCGTGATGCCCACGACATCATAACCCGCCGCCTTCACGAGCCCTGCCACCACCGAGCTGTCGACCCCGCCGGACATGGCGACGACCACGCGCGCGCCATCGGCGACGCCATCGAGGCGGCCAAGGCGGGGCATGTCGATCACCTGATCGGTGGCAGAAGTCGGCATTCGATGGACCGGATGGTGCCGCGGCGATAGCTGACGGCAATGGA
>CAZKZT010000357.1:0-3943 GCA_964557265.1 uncultured Hyphomicrobium sp. | reverse complement strand
CATCCGATTGTCGGTGTCGATGTTGATCTTGCGCACGCCGTTCTTGATGCCGCGCTGAATCTCGGGAACCGGCACGCCCCACGTCTGCGGCATCTTCCCGCCGAACTTGTTGATGATCTCCTGCAGCTCCTGCGGCACCGACGACGAGCCGTGCATCACGAGATGAATGTTCGGCAGCTTGCGGTGGATTTCCTCGATCACGTGCATCGCGAGAATGTCGCCGTCGGGCTTGCGGCTGAACTTGTAGGCGCCGTGGCTCGTACCCATCGCGATGGCGAGCGCGTCGACCTTGGTCTCCTTGACGAACTTCACGGCTTCGTCGGGATTGGTGAGGAGCTGGTCGTGGCTGAGCTTGCCCTCGGCACCGTGACCATCTTCCTTGTCGCCCTCGCCCGTCTCGAGCGAACCGAGCACACCAAGCTCGCCTTCGACCGAAATGCCGCCGAGATGGGACATGTCGGTGACGGCCTTGGTGACGCCGACGTTGTAGTCCCAATCAGCGGGCGTCTTGCCGTCGGCTTTGAGCGAACCGTCCATCATCACCGAGGTGAAGCCGGCCTGGATCGCGGTCATGCAGGTCGCCGGTTCGTTGCCGTGATCGAGATGCACGCACACCGGAATGTGCGGATAGATCTCCGTCACCGCGTCCATCATGTGTTTGAGCATGATGTCGTTGGCGTAGCTGCGGGCGCCGCGGCTCGCCTGGATGATGACCGGCGCATCGACGGCATTCGCCGCCTCCATGATCGCGAGCGCCTGCTCCATATTGTTGATGTTGAAAGCCGGGACGCCATAGGCGTGCTCGGCGGCATGGTCGAGGAGCTGGCGCAGGGAAATTCGAGGCATTCGGATATCCTTGGACGAGATGTTGCTGGCCGGGGGTGGGGATGCGGCGACCCATACCGGTCGCGATGGCGCCGCGCGGCCGTAAGATGGCACAGCGCCCGCGTTAGCGGAACTGCCTGAGCGAGCCTGAGTTCCGGCTCGCTTGTGGCTTGGTTAGCCGGGATCAGCCGACCTGGGAAAGATGGGCGGAAGGCGCGGGTGCCGTCGGGCCGGCGGCCGGCGGCGCGAGAAGGCCGACCCACTCCTCGTGGAACCGCTTGAGGGTGCGGCGGGCAAGATCGGCGTGGGCCGTGGCTCCCTCGGCCTCGAAAACCTCGAGCGCCGGCACCATCGCCCCAGCGGCGGCGAGCCAGTTGTTGCGCTTGTCCTCATGCTCACCGAGCCGGATCAGCGTCGAACCGAGGTTCATGCTGGCCGTCGCCCAGACGATCGGGGTCGCCTGACGATCGACGACCTCGAGCACCCGCCGGTAGGTTGCGATCGCGGTACGCAGCCGGTCCGCGCCACGCGGCTCGCTCTCGGCGAGCGCAACAAGCGCATCGGCCAGCGTCATGCTTGCCGTCGTCCAGGCCTGAGCGTCGCCCTCGGGCGTCATGATCTCCAGAGCGCCACCGAGCGCGGCGACCGCGGCCTGCAAGCGCGGCGCGTCGCGGCCCGATTCGGCCAGCGCCAGCAACGCGCTGCCGAGATTGAAATTCGCCTCAGCCCAGACATCCGGACGCTCGGCGCGCGAGAGAAGCGCAAGCGCATCGGTATAGGCCGATACAGCCTCCTCGAGCACCGCCGCGGATTTGTCGTGCTCGGCAAGCTCCAGCAGCGCCGCGCCGATGCCGAGGCGCAGATCGACCACGGACTTCGCCGGCATGTCTGCATGCGTGGCCGTGAGCGCCGTGCGGTAAGCCTCGACGGCTTCACGCAGCGCCGGCATCTGTCCGCTGCGCTGGCCGGACAGCGCAAGGCTGCGTCCCAGCGCACCGTGCGCCTCGGACCACAGCGTCGGCGCCTGCTCGACCGAGATCAGCCCCACCGCCTTGCGGAACGCGACAATCGCGTCGCCGAGCCGGCCGGTGCCCGTGCTCGCCTCCGCCTGACGATGGAGGGCACGGCCGAGACCGATGTTCGCCTGCGCCGCACCGCGCGCGTTGGAACCGTCCGCAAGCAGCTTCAGGACGCCGCCGTAGCCTGCCAGCGCCTCGCCGAGGGCGACATCGTCCTTGTCTTCATCGGCCTTGCGAGAGAGCGCGTCAGCGCGCGCCAGGTGATAGCGCCAGGCTTCATCGCGTGCGCTCTTCGGCAGGCAGTCAGCCGCCTCGACATAGAGATCCGCTGCTTCGAGATAGTCGCGCCGCGCGGTCGCGAGCTCTGCCAGACGAGCGGCAGCGCGCGCCTCCTCGGTCATCTGCACCTTGAGCGCCGCGACTTCGTCCTCCAGGCGCGCCTCGATCCGGCGGCGGCCATCACGGAGCGAGCGGCGGACGTGCTTCAGCGTCTCCATCGCTTGCGTCAGGTCACCGGCCGCCAGCGCCTCCGCAGCACGGATCTTGAGCTTGCGCAGATCGCCGTCGTCGTTCGTCGGGCGCATGAGCTGGCCGCGCGCCTCGAGCAGCCACGCCGCGAGTTGCTCGAAGCGGGCAAGGCGCGCGTCGCCCGTCGCCCCCTGGCTTTCGAGCAATGTCAGAATGCGCGACTGCGCGATCTCGGAAATCTCGTATTTCTCGCGAATACGGGCGAGCTCTGCCGCTTCCCGCTCCGCGCGTGGGTCCTTCGCGACGGGAACCGAGGCTGGTGGCTCCGCGGCCGTCTTCGCAACGGGCGGTGGCGCGGCCGGCGTATTCGCCACCGAGCCAGCCGGCGCACCGCTGATGAACTCCAGCATCAGCGCGGACAGCGCCGAAATCCGCGACGGATCGCGCAGCAGCCGAGCAAAGCTGCGCTCGAGCACGAACATCGCCACGTCGTCGGAGAGCTTATGTGCGGCGAGGGCGCCGGTTTCGCGCGACTGCAGAAACAGATCGACCGCAATGCGCCGCGCCTTGTCCGCGCCGCCGGTCGCTGGCGTCAGGATATCGGCGAGGCTCTCGTCGGACGGCGAATGGGAGGCGACGACACTGGCGAGGTTGCGGAAATGCAGCTCCAGCGCCTCCTGGGGCAGGCTGCGCGTCTCCGCGCCAACCCAGATTTCGCGCGTCAATTCACCAACATAGCCATCGATCAAGTCACCGGCGCCGCGCTGACGCAGCAACCGCACGAAGTCCATGCCGCGACCGCGCTGTTGAGCCGGCACGCCGACCCTCAACGCCGGCGCCAGCGCGAGCAGCGCTGCGCCCGCCAGCCGCTCCATCGCCTCGAAAATGGACATCGTACACTGCCTCCACGGATTCCGACTGACCGAACTGTTGCAATATCGCAGCGATTCGCAACGGAGGGCCGCCGGAAAGCGGTGGAGTACCAGTCTTTTGCCAGGCACCTGAGTGATTGCGGACGCAGACGTCGTCCGTAGACGCCTAAGCTTTGCTGAACACGCCTCCAGACAGCTCAACCGGCGCACCGGTGGTGCCGGGAAAGGTAATCGACCGGCCGTCGAGCGCGCGAACGGCGAGATAAGCCCACGCTTCGGCTTCAACCGCGTCGCCGTCGAAGCCCAGCGCCTCGACCGGCACGACCGGCGCATCGACGTGCGCCGCCAGCATGGTCATCAGCGTGCGATTACGCCGCCCGCCGCCAGCGATCATCCACAGGCGCGGCGCCTCCGGCAGATGGTCGCGCGCCCGGGCAATCGCAGCGGCCGTGAAGGCGGTCAGCGTCGCAGCCCCGTCCTCGGTCGAGAGCGGATCGACGAGACCGACGTCGAAAGCGTTGCGGTCCAGCGACTTGGGCGCTGGCTGCGCGAAGAAGTTGTGGCGGAAGTAGGCGGACACATAGTCATCGTGCACAGTGCCTCGCGCGGCAAGCGTGCCGCCGTCGTCATAGGCGACATTGGTCCGCTTCAGCATCCAGTCGTCGATCATGGCGCTGCCGGGGCCAGTATCGAAGGCGACAAGATCGCGTTCGTACTTATTGATGTAGGTGATGTTGGCGACACCGCCGATGTTCACGA
>CAZKZT010000356.1:0-3946 GCA_964557265.1 uncultured Hyphomicrobium sp. | reverse complement strand
CGATGGGTCAAATGAGATTGCCGGGGCCGGTTGATCTCGCGCGCCTCCTGGCGGCCGAGCTTGCGCCCGGTGCGCTGGCAATGTTCCGTGGGCAGGTTGCCGCACGCTCATAGCGGCCATTCACATACCGGCCTTCATAAGACTGGTTTCCTATTGCGGGACCGGCGCGATAGATGCTGAAACACTCGCTTCAAATTCGCGCCACCGTGGAGTCGGCGCCCGACAACAGCATTTGGAGGATCTCATCGTGAGCCGCTATGCGGAGGTTTACGCCAACTGGAAACGCTTCCCCACCAAGTTCTGGGGGGACGCGGCAAATGAGATCGACTGGGTCAAGCCGGCCGACAAGGTCTTCGATCCTCACCTCGGCGAGTACGGCCGCTGGTTCGTCGGCGCGGAATGTAACACCGCCTACAACTGTCTCGATCGACACGTTGCCGCCGGACGCGGTGACCAGAAGGCGTTGATCTACGATAGCCCCGTCACCAATACGGTGAAGGCATACACCTACGCCGAACTCACTGATGAGGTCGCCACGCTCGGTGCCGTCCTCCAGGATCTCGGCATCAAGAAGGGCGACCGCGTCATCGTCTACATGCCGATGATCGCTGAAGCGGTGATCGCGATGCTCGCGTGCGCGCGGATCGGCGCCATCCATTCGGTCGTGTTCGGCGGCTTTGCGGCGAATGAGCTCGCGACGCGGTTCGACGACTGCGAGCCGGTGGCCGTGCTCACTGCGAGCTGCGGTATCGAGACGGCGCGCGTCATCCCTTACAAGCCGCTGCTCGACAAAGCGATCGAGCTCGCCAAGCACAAGCCGACGACGTGTATCGTGTTTCAGCGGCCGCAGGAGACGGCGCAGCTCGTCAAAGGGCGCGATCACGATTGGGCAACTGTTGTCGCCGCCGCGAAAGCGCAGGGCCGCAAAGCCGAGTGCGTGACAGTCGCTGCGACCGATCCGCTCTACATCCTCTATACCTCGGGCACCACCGGCGCGCCGAAAGGCGTCGTCCGCGATAACGGTGGCCACATGGTTGCGCTGAAGTGGACAATGAAAAACCACTACGGCGTCGAGCCGGGCGAGGTGTTCTGGGCCGCGTCGGATGTGGGCTGGGTCGTCGGCCACAGCTACATCGTCTATGCGCCGCTGCTACATGGCGCGACGACCATTCTCTACGAAGGGAAGCCTGTCGGTACGCCCGATGCCGGTGCTTTCTGGCGCGTGATCTCCGAGCACAAGGTTGCGGCGATGTTCACCGCGCCGACGGCGTTCCGTGTCATCAAGCAGACCGATCCCAAGGGTGAGCTGATCGGCAAGTACGACCTCAGCAACTTCCGCACCCTCTTCCTTGCAGGAGAGCGCGCCGATCCTGAAACCATCAAGTGGGCCGAGCAGCATCTGAAGGTGCCGGTGCTCGATCACTGGTGGCAGACCGAGACAGGTTGGGCGATCGCCGGCAATCCTGTTGGCCTCGGCACCCTCCCGGTCAAGTACGGTTCGCCGACGGTGCCGATGCCGGGGTACGACCTGCAGGCGCTGGATGCGGAAGGCAACGAGGTGCGGCGCGGTGAGACTGGCACGCTGGCCGTCCGGCTGCCGCTGCCGCCGAGCTGCCTGCCGACGTTGTGGAACAACGACGCGCGTTTCCGCAAAAGCTACCTCGACGATTTCAAGGGCTACTACACTACCTCCGACGCTGGCTACATCGATGCCGATGGCTACGTCTTCGTGATGGCGCGCACCGATGACGTGATCAACGTCGCCGGGCACCGCTTGTCGACCGGCCAGATGGAAGAGGTCGTCGCGCAGCACAAGGATGTCGGCGAATGCGCGGTGATCGGTGTCGCCGATGAGGTCAAGGGGCAGATTCCGGCGGGGTTCATCGTCCTCAATGCGGGCGTCAACCGCGATGCCAAGGAGATTGAGGCGGAGGTGATCAAGCTCGTCCGCGATGTCATCGGACCTGTGGCAGCTTTCAAGCAGGTGATGACCGTTCAGCGGTTGCCGAAGACGCGTTCGGGCAAGATTCTGCGGGGCACCATGAGGGCGATCGCGGACGGTGAAGCCTGGAAGATGCCCGCGACAATCGACGATCCCGTGATCCTCGACGAAATCTCAGGTGTCATGGGCAAGCGGGGCATGATCGCCGCGGACACCCCACGCAAATGAGCTGATTTGGATAAACTGTTGTTCGGATTAGCGAGCAATCCCGCTCCATTTTATTCTATCTGTTTCAGCTTCTCCGCCGCTTTTTTGCAGCTGCGCGAATGGGAATATACCCATTCGTGGGGCGGCGCGTCGTCCGTTGCAGGGGGTTGCACCATTATGAGGCCAAATCCTGAGGCAGTCGTGGAATGCTGGGAGCTGCTTCACGAAGCCATGCTCGAGCTGGCCACCCGCTGCGCCACGCCGCGTCAACGCTTGCTGACGGTTGCCGAGCATCAGTTCCTCGCGGTCACCGAACTCGCCCGGCAGCTCCCCGACCCTGAGCTGCAGGCGTGGATCGGACGGCTTTCGAAGTCACTGTACGCCCGCGCTAATCGCCCCTCTCGCTGCGCTGCTTTCAGCACCGTCAATGCCATGACGGACGACGATGTCGACAACGCCCTGCTCGATCTCGTGGCGCTTTACGACGAGGTCACGCGCTGCGAGATGATGGAACGGATGCGGGCTGCGGCCTGAGACCGGCAGCCGTTGCCCCTTATGCTTCCCGCTGGGCTGCCTTGGTATAAGCAGCCACATAGTCCATCAGCGCGTCGGACGCGGCGCCTGCCGCAGCCGGATCACCCGCAGCGACGGCGCGCGCCTGAGCTGCGTGCAGCTTCGCGCAAAGCGGCAGGTCGCCGGCATCGCGGTGATGCTGGTACCAGTAGCGCCGCGAGAGTCCGGCGAAGAGCTGCATCGCCCGGGCGGCAAACGTGTTGTGGGCCGCATCCAACATCAGCAGATTGAGCTCGCGATCGAGGCGCATGAACTCGAGCGGGTCCTGCGACTGACCGGCGCGATCCATGCCGTCCGCGATGGCGGCGAACGATGTACGTTGTTCAGCCGTCGCCCGCTCGGCTGCCGAACGGCTGATCAGCCGCTCCAGCTCGCGCCGGACTTCGAGAACCAGGAGCTGCTCGCGGACGTCGACCGGCACCACCAGCACCCCCCGGCGCGGCAGGATCGTCACCAGCCCCTCACGCGCCAGCCGCTGGAGGGCCTCCCGGATCGGGGTTCGGCCGAGGCCCACGGTCTCGGCGAGGGCCTGTTCGGACAGGAATTCGCCGGGTGCGAGCAGCAACGTGGCGATCATTTCCTCGAGCCGCGTATAGGCGAGGTCCGTGAGGGTGGCGGCCTTTGCGGCGGGGTCGGCGGGCAGGTTTCTGGCGGTGTGGGGCACGATCGACTCGAAAGGTTTGCCGTACATTTTGATGTATTTGGTGGCGGTTAGGCAGGCGGAATAGCGTCGGGCGAAGGCAGGCAATGACTTCGCCTGCAAGCAAGCCCTTGTCAAATCCCGCGTACGTGGCTAAACAGCCGACCACTATCCCACACGCACGCCTCATGCGTCACGCCTGATTAAAAGCCCAGGTGTGATGCTCCGGTGGGTTTTTGCCGTTGGCAGCAATGTTGCCGGCAGGACCTTCTCAGGTGCGCGGAGGAACAACCGGAAAATAGGAAACTACGGCGCATGGCATTGCCCGCATTCAATATGCGTCAGCTCCTCGAAGCTGGCGTTCACTTTGGCCACCAGAGCCACCGCTGGAACCCCAAGATGGCTCCGTTCATCTTCGGCGCCCGCAACAACATCCACATCGTCGACCTCGCGCAGACCGTGCCGCTCTTCCATCAGGCGCTGGTTGCGGTGAGCGACGTCGTCGCCAAGGGCGGCCGCGTGCTGTTCGTCGGCACGAAGCGCCAGGCCGGCGAGGCGATCGCCGATGCTGCCAAGCGTTCGGC
>CAZKZT010000355.1:0-3956 GCA_964557265.1 uncultured Hyphomicrobium sp. | reverse complement strand
GGCACGAGGACGAAGCCCCTGCGATGCATCAGGGGGTGCGGCAGCACGATCGGTGCGCCTGGTCGTGTCAGCGCAGGCCAATTGATGACCCGCCCATTATAGTCGACGATGTCGATATCGAGCGGCCGCGCACTCCACCGCGGCCGCGCGCGCCGCCCAGCAAGCCGCTCAAAGTATTTCAGGCGGCGCATCAGGGAACCGACCGGCAGGTCGGTGCGTATTAACATCGTTGCGTTGTAAAATTCCGGCATAAGTCCTGCGCCGGCATGGGGTGTCGAGCAAAACAGTTTGGAGCATTCGACAACAACAATTCCACAGCGTTCAAGTTCTTGTCGCGCGCGGCGCAGTGTAGCGGTTGGATCGCCCCAGCAACCCGGTGTGTTCGCTCCGAGCGAAATCACGGCGGAGAATCGGCGCATTTCCTGCCCCCAGTTATGTGAAACCTGCAATGGCTCGTTGCGGTTCAGGAGACAATCTTTGTGATGACTGCCACTTCATTTCCCTGTCTACTGCATATATGTAAGCCGTATCTTCGGCATCCAATGTAGGCGACAAGCAGCGTGGCGGAGTCGCGTCTCTGCCCCTCGCGGATCCGGGCCCATCGCTTGATGCCGGTCCAACAATCAGAAGGCTAATACACGATGTTTTTTTATCCAACAGAGCGTATCGCACTGTTTATTGACGGCGCGAACCTCTATGCGACGGCTAAGGCGCTCGGCTTCGACATAGACTACAAGAACCTTCTCGGCGTCTTCCGCAGCAAAGGCTATTTGGTTCGCGCGCTGTACTACACAGCGTTAATCGAAGACCAGGAATATTCTTCGATCCGCCCGTTGATCGACTGGCTCGACTACAACGGCTACACGATGGTCACGAAGCCGACCAAGGAATTCACCGACGCATCCGGACGCCGCAAGATCAAGGGCAACATGGACATCGAGCTTACCGTCGATGCCATGGAGCTTTCGTCCAAGCTCGACCACGTCGTGCTCTTTTCGGGTGACGGTGACTTCCGCAGCCTCGTCGCCGCGCTCCAGGCGAAGGGCCTGCGCGTCAGCGTGGTGTCGACCTTGCAGACCCAGCCGCCGATGGTCGCCGACGAATTGCGCCGTCAGGCCGACCAGTTCATCAACATCGCGGACCTCGAGAAGGACATTTGCCGCGATCCGAGCGCGCGCGTGCCGCGGGAAGCGCGCGAGTCGCGTCTTGCGAACTTCCGGTCGCAGCGCACCAGCGAAGGCGTAGGCCTCGGCCCGCACAGTCACGACGACGACATCTGAGGTCGTCCTCCTCTGAACTGAACGCTATGCGGATGGGCTGACATGGGCCGTGCTGTGCCGGCACCTGAGAAGGGTGGGGAACCGGGCGCGGAGTGTCCGCGTTGCCCGCGCCTTGTCGCCTATCGGCAACGAAATCGCGCAAGCGAGCCCACGTGGCACAATGCGCCGGTGCGTTCGTTCGGCGGCGCCGAAGCACGCCTCCTGATCGTCGGGCTCGCGCCCGGTGTGCGCGGCGCCAATCGGACCGGGCGGCCGTTCACCGGCGACTATGCCGGCGACCTCCTCTACAGCACCCTGCTCGAAACCGGCTTTGCCACCGGATCCTACCGCGCAGATCCTGCCGATGGCCTTCGACTTGTCGACACCCGCATCACGAATGCGGTGCGCTGCGTGCCGCCGGAGAACAAGCCGACACCTGCCGAGATCACGACGTGCCGCGAATTTCTCTCGGCGACGCTGGATGAGATGCCGCGCTTGGCCGCGATCCTGGTGCTCGGGCGGATCGCGCACGAAAGTACGCTGTCGGCACTTGGCCAACGCCGCGCGGCCTACCCGTTCTCACATGGGGGGCGTCACGTGCTCCCGAACGGCGTGATCCTGCACTGCAGCTACCATTGCTCGCGCTACAACACCCAGACGCGCCGCCTCACGCCCGAAATGTTCCATAGCGTCGTTCATCGCATCCGCGACGAACTGGCCTGAAGCGCCGTACCGCTACGCCGCCAGCGCTGCCGCGACATGCCCGATCGCACGCTCCACGGTGCTGTCACGCTTCACAATCCGCGGCACATCCCTGAACACGTCCTCTCCGCCGAGCCAGCGCACTTCCGCTTGTGGATCGGCAAGTGCGACCTCCAGCGCCGACGCGAGCTCCAGCGGGTCGGTCGAAAGACCCAGCGCGCGCAACGCACCGAGCAGCGTGATATGCGCATTGCTCGAATGCTGCTGATAGGCACCGGAGATCGGCACGCGCGAAGTCAGGTTGCGCCCCTCGAATTCGTCGATACACGCGGCGAGATCGAGCGACGTCGCCTGCCGGCAAACGAGCGGCCGATGACGATAGACGGAGCACGCCCCGTCGATCAGTAACGGACAAGGCATCTTGCGCCCGATGCGCGCGTCGGCGGCGATGCCAATGAGCGGCCGTCCGCGATCCGTCACGACCTCTGCGGACATGCCGGCTGCGAGCCCCGCCCGCACCGCATTCGCGAGCCGGAACGCCTCCGGCGGCGTGACCGCGACCAGCGTATGGCAACAATAGGCACACCCTCTGGCGCACGCGATCTTCTGCAAGGTCGGGGGGCGTGCTGCGATCGAGGTCTCGACCAGCGTCTGCGCCAGCTCCGCCGCCTCGCTCGCACGGCGGCCGTTCCCCGCCTCTTCGAGCTTCGCCTTGACCACCATGGCAACGGCAACGATCTCGGTGGCGTTGGGTTGCAGCGGCAGTCCCTTGGCAATCAGCTGACGGCCGACTTTCACCTTCTCGCGGATCTCGCGGCGGCGCTGCTGTCTGGTGGCGTCGGTCATGACTCTTTGCCTTTCCGCGGTCCGCAACGCCTTCGGCTACTGCGGCCGCGGCCGCTGCCTCTCCGGTTGGAGATACTATCGCGCGATCTTCGATCGCCACCCAAAAAGGAGCGCTCGAAGCGCGCGAGGTTGGAATACCAACAGGCGAGGTCGCGGCCGCGGAAAATTATGAACAGCTTCCCCCGCCCAGCGCGCAGAATTTCGCACAATGCGGATGGCACAGCTTGACCCGCCCCTCCGCAAACATGCCGCCATCGGCCTGCGCGGCCTCCGCGAGCGTCGCACCCATGCTGAACGCCATGTCGTACGGCAGCAGCGTACAAGGCACGATGGTCGGGCGCGCGTCACCCTTGCGTTTCACGATCATGCGGCTCTTGGCACACATCAGATCACCCGGAGACTTACCCAGGATCTGCCAGCATCCGACGCTGATCTCGGGGACATCATGGCTGCCATCCATTTCCGGCAGCAGCACCAACGCCAGCGGATCTTTGGCGTCGATCCGCCAGCCGCGCTCTGCGATAAGCGCCGCATATCCGGCGCGTGCCTCCGCCTCGCTCTCGTTCCAGCAGGTGCGCCCCGCAATCGCCGTTTTGAAGCCCTGTGCCGACAGCCAGTCGATCGCCTCCAGCGACTTCGCGAACGTCTTGGGGCCGCGTTCGGCTTCATGCAGCGCCTTGATGTAGTGGTCGAGGCTCACGCGCACAGTCAGGTGGTCGCCATGATCGGCCAGCAGGCCGAGCAGCCCCTTCTTCAGCCGCGGACGCAGCATCGGCTGCAAGCCGTTGGTCAGCACCAGCACCTGGAATCCGCGCGACAGTGCCGCGTCCAGCATCGCGATGATGTCAGGGTTCATGAACGGCTGGGGGCCGGTGAACCAGATCTCGACGGTGCCGAGGTCGTCGCGCGCGATCTCGTCGAGGTAGCCGCGCACCTCCGCCGCAGTCAGATAAGCGAGACGGTCGTTGGTCGGGCTCGATTCGATGTAGCAGTTGCGGCAGGTGATATTGCAGAGCGTGCCGGTGTTGAACCACAGCGTCCGCAGCGCATCGAGGCCGACCGTGGCGCGGCGATCGCCACCCACGGTCCAGTCGGGGTCCTGGAATTTGCGCGGGCCGATCTCGACCACCTCGATGGCATTACCTTCGG
>CAZKZT010000354.1:0-3960 GCA_964557265.1 uncultured Hyphomicrobium sp. | reverse complement strand
TCATCTGGGACGCATGGAATTCTTCGCGCCTCTCCGACATCGTCGTCGCGCTCGTCTACATCGGCGTCGTCGGCTTCATCCTCGACCGCGTGGTCGCCGGCATCGGCAATCTCGCGACTCGCGGCACCCAGGCCACCTGAGGAGACACCCCCATGACGGCATTCCTGAAAGTCGATCGCGTCTCCAAGAGTTTCGCACGTGGCGGCACGACATCCGAAGTGCTGCGCGATATCGACATCACGATCTCGCGCGGCGCGTACGTCTCGATCATCGGCCACTCGGGCTGCGGAAAGTCGACGCTGCTCAATCTGGTTGCGGGCCTGACTCCGATTACGGCCGGCGCGATTTTGCTCGAGAACAAGGAGGTCTGCGATCCGGGCCCCGACCGCGCGGTCGTGTTCCAGAACCACTCACTGCTGCCGTGGCTCAGCGTCTACTCGAACGTGAAGCTCGCGGTCGACAAGGTGTTCGGCAGCGCCAAGTCTCGCGCTGAGCGCCACGACTGGACCATGCACAATCTGGAGCTGGTCCAGATGACGCACGCCAAGGACAAGCTGCCATCGGAAATTTCCGGTGGCATGAAGCAGCGCGTCGGCATCGCCCGCGCGCTCGCGATGGAGCCGAAGGTACTGCTGCTCGACGAGCCGTTCGGCGCTCTCGATGCACTCACCCGTGCGCATCTGCAGGACTCGGTGATGCAGATCCACGGCCGCCTCGGCAACACCGTCATCATGATCACGCACGACGTCGACGAAGCCGTGCTGCTGTCGGACCGCATCGTGATGATGACCAACGGCCCCTCCGCCACCATCGGCGAAATCCTCGACGTCGAGCTGCCGCGCCCACGGAAGCGCCTCGATCTCGCATCTGATCCCACCTACCTGCGCAAACGCGAGGCCGTACTCAAGTTCCTCTACGAGCGCCACCGCGCACCGTCTCTGCAAGCCGCGTGAACGACGAGGGGCGAAGCATCATGAAAAAGAAACTCGTCGTCATCGGAAATGGCATGGCGCCAGGGCGGGCACTCGAAAAACTGTTCGAGATCGCGCCCGACGCCTATGAGGTCACGGTTTTCAACGCCGAGCCGCGGGTCAACTACGACCGCATCATGCTGTCGCCTGTGCTCTCCGGCGAGAAGACCTACGAAGATATCGTCATCCACGGTGACGGCTGGTACATCGAGCGCGGCATCATGCTCTACAAGGGCCACAAGGTCGTCGCGATCGACCGCGCGGCCAAGACGGTGACCTCCGAGCACGGCGAGGTTGCCGCTTATGACAAGCTGATCATCGCCACCGGATCCAATCCATTCATTCTGCCGGTGCCCGGCAACGATCTCGCCGGTGTCCTCACCTATCGTGATCTCGACGACGTCCATGCGATGCTGCTCGCCGCGAAATCCGGTGGCCGGGCCGTCGTGATCGGCGGTGGTCTGCTCGGCCTCGAAGCCGCGGCTGGCCTCAAGGAGCAGGGGATGGACGTGACCGTCATCCACCTGATGCCGACGCTGATGGAACGCCAGCTCGATGTCGCCGCCGGTCACCTGCTGCAGAAGGCCGTCGAGTCGCGTGGCATCAAGGTGCTCACGAAGGCGACGACCAAAGCGCTCGTCAGCAATGACAAACGCCTCGGCCCCGCGCGCGTCGAAGCCGTCGAGCTCGACGATGGCACCCGCATTCCCGCCGACCTCGTCATCATGGCGATCGGCATTCGCCCGAACCTCGCGCTGGCCCGAGACGCCGGACTTGAATGCAAGCGCGGCATCTGCGTCGACGCGGGCATGCGCACCAGCGATCCGGACATCTTCGCGCTCGGCGAATGCGTCGAGGTTGACGGACAGGTGTTCGGCCTCGTCGCGCCGCTCTACGAGATGGCCGGCGTCGCTGCGACGCATCTCTCAGGCGACACATCGCCCGCCTTCACGCCGAGCGCCACCGCGACCAAGCTCAAGGTGACCGGCATCAACCTCTTCTCCGCCGGCGACTTCGCCGACGCCAAGGACCGCCAGGAGATCGTGCTGCGTGATGCCGCGCGCGGAATCTACAAACGCCTCGTGCTCAAGGACGACCGCCTGATCGGCGTCGTCATGTACGGCGACACGGCCGACGGCGCGTGGTTCTTCGACCTCCTGAAGAAAGGCACCGACATCGCGCCGATGCGCGAGACGCTGATCTTCGGGCCGAGTTTCGCGGGAGGCGGCCCTGCCGACCCTACCGCCGCCGTTGCAGCGCTGCCTGACGAGGCGGAGATCTGCGGCTGCAACGGCGTCTGCAAGGGCAAGATCACCAGCGCGATCGACACGCTCGGCCTCACGTCGCTCGACGACGTGCGCGCGCGCACCAAGGCGTCGGCATCGTGCGGATCGTGCACCGGCCTCGTCGAGCAGATCCTCAAGCTCAAGCTCGGCGATCGCTACAATCCCGCCGCCGTGCTGCCGATGTGCGGCTGCACCGACCTCGGCCACGACGATGTGCGCCGCCTCATCGTCGCGCAGGAGCTGAAATCGATCCCGGCGCTGATGCAGGCACTCGAATGGAAGACCTCGTGCGGCTGCGCCAAGTGCCGCCCGGCGCTCAACTACTACCTGCTGGCGACATGGCCCGGCGAATACGAGGACGATGGCCAGTCGCGCTACATCAACGAGCGTGTGCACGCGAACATCCAGAAGGACGGCACCTACTCCGTCGTCCCGCGCATGTGGGGCGGCGTCACCAGTGCCGCCGAGTTGCGCGCGATCGCCGACGTCGTCGACAAATTCGCGATCCCGACCGTCAAGGTGACAGGCGGCCAGCGCATCGACCTCCTCGGCGTCAAGAAGGAGGATCTGCCCGCCGTATGGTCGGATCTCAACGACGCGGGGATGGTCTCCGGCGCCGCCTACGCCAAGGGTCTGCGCACGGTCAAAACATGCGTCGGCACAGATTGGTGCCGCTTCGGCACGCAGGATTCGACCGGACTCGGCGTGCGCATCGAGCGTTTCATGTGGGGCTCGTGGACACCCGCCAAGGTCAAGATGGGCGTGTCGGGTTGCCCGCGCAATTGCGCTGAGGCGACGTGCAAGGACGTCGGCGTCATCTGCGTCGACTCGGGCTACGATATCCACTTCGCGGGCGCTGCCGGCCTCGACATCAAGGGCACCGAAGTCCTTGGTCACGTCGACACCGAGGATGAGGCTGTCGAGGTAATCGCGGCGCTCGTCCAGCTCTACCGCGAGCAGGGCCGCTACCTCGAACGCATGTACAAATGGAACAAACGCGTCGGCATCGACTCGATCCGTGCGCATGTTCTCGATGATATCGACCGCCGTCGCGCGCTGTTCGAGCGCTTCGTCTATTCGCAGAAATTCGCGCAGGTCGATCCCTGGGCCGAGCGCACGCAGGGCAAGGACGCGCACGAGTTCAAGCCGATGGCCGATCTCACCCGCGCGGAGGCCGCCGAATGAGCGTGATCGAGAAGGCGTGGATCGACATCGGCGCGGTTGACGACATCCCGGTGCTCGGCGCCCGCGTCGTCAAGACGCCGCACGGTTGCATCGCCGTGTTCCGCAATCGCGAGGACGAGGTCTTCGCGATCAGCGACCGCTGCCCGCACAAGGGCGGACCGCTGAGCCAGGGCATCGTGCACGGGCGCACCGTCACCTGCCCGCTGCACAACTGGGTCATCTCGCTCGAAAGCGGCAGTGCACAGGGCGCCGACGAAGGCCACGTGCGCACGTTCGGCATCCGCGTCGACAGCGGGCGCATCCTGATCTCGTCCGATGCGCTGCTGGCGCAAAAGGAGTAGGGCGCGGCCATGACCGGAGGCGCCACGAAAACGACCTGCCCCTACTGCGGCGTCGGATGCGGCATCCTCGCGCGTCCGCTCGCCGGCGGCACCGCCGAGATCAAGGGCGACCCCGAGCATCCCGCCAATTTCGGCCGCCTATGCTCGAAGGGCGCCGCGCTCGGCGAAACGCTGTCG
>CAZKZT010000353.1:0-3967 GCA_964557265.1 uncultured Hyphomicrobium sp. | reverse complement strand
GGCAACAGAATCGTCGAACCCGTGGTCTTGCGGCCTTCGAGGTCGATGTGCGCCTGGGCGGCATCCTTCAGCGCATAGCGATGATTGATGTTGATCTTCACCGCGCCGGAGCCGACGACGTCGAACAGATCGTTGGCGGTGGCCACCAGATCCTCGCGCGTCGCCGTGTAGGTCGCGAGCGTCGGGCGCGTCACGTAGAGCGAGCCCTTGCCAGCCAGAATGCCGAGGTTGACGCCTTCGACGGGCCCCGAGGCGTTGCCGAAGCTCACGAACATGCCGAGCGGCTTGATGCAGTCGAGCGAGGCCGGGAACGTCGCCTTGCCGATGCCGTCGTAAACCACGTCGCACAGTGCGCCGCCGGTAATCTCCTTCACGCGCGCGACGAAATCCTCATCGCGATAGAGGATTACATGATGCGCGCCGTTGGCCTTGGCCAGCGCGGCTTTTTCGGGCGAGCCAGCGGTACCGATGACGGTCGCGCCGAGGTGCTTCGCCCACTGGCAGGCGATGAGGCCGATGCCGCCGGCGGCTGCGTGCATCAGCAGCGTCGTGTTCTTGTCGACCTTGTAGGTGCGGCGCAGCAGGTACTGCACCGTCATGCCCTGCAGCATCATCGCGGCGCCGGTTTCGTAGGAAATCGAATCCGGGAGCTTGAGCATCGCCGCAGCAGGCGCGAGCCGCTCGCTCGCATAGGCGCCGAGCGCGCCCGCGTAGGCGACGCGATCGCCGACCTTGAGATCGGTCACGCCTTCGCCGACCGCGATCACCTCGCCCGCGCCTTCGTTGCCCGGAGAGAATGGCAGTGTCTGCGGATAGAGGCCGGTGCGCTGGTAGACGTCGATGAAGTTGAGGCCGATCGCGTGCTGCTTGAGCTTGACCTGACCGGCGCCCGGAGCGCCGACTTCAATGGTCTCATAGGACAGTGCTTCCGGTCCGCCGTGCTTGTGGACTCGAATGGCATTTGCCATGTCGTGCGTTCTCCCTGCATGGGTTTTTGAGTATGGGATAGTTGTTGACTGTGGAGTGGTGAGCACTTAGCCCGATTTCCATTACTCAGGTTACTGAATTGTGTTATTTCGGCGGCGCGCCGCGATGAGATGGCCGCATTTGCGTGGCTACTAAACGCGCTGACGAGAGTATTCTAGGGGACCCCTGCATGAACGCGTGCCGCCCAGCCGGGCGCATCCTCCTTTTTGTGTCCGCCACCGTGCTCGTCGCAACGCTCGGCGCCTGCTCATCGATGCAGCTCGAGACGGCAGCGACGGAGCCACCGCGCGCGGATTGCGTCGACGACAGCCCGGCCTGTGTCGACCGGCGCGGCGCCGCACTCAAGGCTATGATGGCCGACAAGAACCGGACCTGGGTGCGCGAGCCGGCCAACGCCCATTCCTATGCGGCGGGCGTGCGGTTGTTTGCCTTCAAGAGCCGCAAGCGCGAACTGACCTGCGAAGAGCTGGTGCACGGCAAGCGGGAAGCGGATGCGGCACCGGCGGCGTTGAATGGTCCTCACTCGGGCGGCCTGACGCCGGCGCAGAAGTCGCGCGGCACGATGCTTGCCGCGGAGGTGTCCCGCGAGCTTGCAACCGAGATGCGCCGGCGTGGCTGCCGCGCGCGTGCGTAGGCTGGTCGCAGGCAAAGCAATCACTTGAGTATGAACTCGCCGGACTGCTAAACGCACGACGCTGTCCCCTCTCTTCGCCCTTGCGGGGAGAGGGTTAGGGTGAGGGGCGGAAGCTCGCTCCGACGTGGATGGTGGACGCCGCCCCTCACCCCGACCCTCTCCCCATGAAGGATGGGGAGAGGGAGAAATCTAGCTAGAGGAAGCGCATGGGACTCGACGGCTATGCGGACGCCATCATCGCGTTCGTCAAGGAGCATCAGGTCTGGGCCGGGCCGATCGTGTTCGTGCTCGCATTCGGCGAATCCCTGGCCTTCATCTCGCTCATTCTGCCGTTCTGGGCGATCCTGGTCGGCATCGGCACGCTGATCGGCGCGAGTGGCGGGCTCGACTTCTGGTGGATCCTGGCGATGGCCGCTGTTGGCGCCGCGCTCGGCGACTGGCTGTCCTACTGGCTCGGCCATCACTACCATGAGCAGATTGCCCGCATGTGGCCCCTCAAGAATTACCCGGACCTGATCCCGATGGGGCACCGCTTCTTCGAGAAATGGGGGGCGTGGGCCGTGGTTCTCGGGCGTTTCTCCGGTCCGTTGCGGGCGTCCGTGCCGCTGGTTGCCGGTATCGTCGAGATGCCGCGCGTAAAATTCCAGATCGCCAACTGGTCGTCGGCGTTCCTGTGGGCCTTCGTGCTGCTTATGTCCGGCGATTTCGCCGGTCAGTCGTTCAACTGGTTCCGCGCCTGGTGGGCTGGCGGCTGAGACCGCCTGATCCGGTTGGTTTACGACGACGTCGACCCTTGCGGTGGCGCGGGCGGTGCCTATAGTGCGCCGCAAATCCGCCTACCCACTTTCCAGAGGTCGAGCCGCCATGTCGTCCAGTCCGAAATCCGTCAAGAAAGTCGTGCTCGCCTATTCCGGCGGCCTCGATACCTCGATCATCCTCAAGTGGCTGCAGGAGGAGTACGGCTGCGAGGTCGTGACCTTCACCGCAGACCTCGGCCAGGGCGAGGAGCTCGGGCCGGCGCGCGAAAAGGCGCTGATGCTCGGCATCAAGCCCGAGAACATCTACATCGAAGATCTGCGCGAGGAGTTCGTGCGCGACTTCGTGTTCCCCATGTTCCGCGCCAACGCCGTCTATGAGGGCGTCTACCTGCTCGGTACCTCGATCGCGCGGCCGCTGATCAGCCAGAAGCAGATCGAGATCGCCCGCAGGACGGGGGCCGATGCGGTGTGCCACGGCGCTACCGGCAAGGGCAACGATCAGGTCCGCTTCGAGCTGAGCTATTACGCGCTGGAGCCGGGGATCAAGATCATCGCGCCGTGGCGCGAGTGGAAATTCAAGAGCCGCACGGACCTGCTCGACTTCGCGCGCAGCCACCAGATCCCGATCGCCAAGGACAAGGAAGGCGAGGCGCCGTTCTCGGTCGACGCCAACCTTCTGCATTCGTCGTCCGAGGGCAAGGTGCTGGAAGAGCCGGGCGTGAAGGCGCCCGAGATGGTCTACCAGCGCACGATCTCGCCGATGACCGCGCCGGACAAGGTGACGACGATCAAGATCGGCTTCGAGAAGGGCGACGCCGTCTCGCTCGACGGCAAGAAGCTGAGCCCGGCGACGCTGCTCAAGGCGCTCAACGACCTTGGCCGTGACAACGGTATCGGCCGTCTCGACCTCGTCGAGAACCGTTTCGTCGGCATGAAGTCGCGCGGCGTGTACGAGACGCCGGGTGGAACCATTCTGCTCGCCGCGCATCGTGCCATCGAGAGCATCACGCTGGATCGCGGCGCCGCGCATCTGAAGGATGATCTGATGCCGCGCTACGCGGAGCTGATCTACTTCGGGTTCTGGTTCAGCCCCGAGCGCGAGATGCTGCAGGCGCTGATCGACAAGAGCCAGGAGCATGTCGAGGGCGAGGTGACGTTGGAGCTGTACAAAGGCAACGTCATCGTCACCGGCCGCGAGAGTCCGAAGTCGCTCTATTCCTCGACGCTCGTGACGTTCGAGGACGACCAGGGCGCCTACGACCAGAAGGATGCGCAGGGCTTCATCAAGCTCAACGCGCTCCGTCTGCGCACGCTGGCGCAGCGCAATCGCGGCCAGAAGACCTGACGAGAAGAGCCGAGGAGCTCAACCAGGGGGGACCACCCCATGACGCACAAGGCGCCACCGGCCGGTATCCTCGAAACCGTGATCTACGCGGTCGACCTCGACGCGGCGGAGGCCTTCTACGCCGCCGTTCTCGGCTTGGTGCCGTTCTCGAAGCTTGCGGGGCGGCAGCTTTTCTACCGCTGCGGCGATCAAGTGCTGCTGGTCTTCAATCCGGAGGCGACGGTTCTGCCGCCGCCAGCGGAT
>CAZKZT010000352.1:0-3969 GCA_964557265.1 uncultured Hyphomicrobium sp. | reverse complement strand
ATGGCATTCGCGATTACCGCGGCGGCGGGCGTTCGTCTGCCCGCGAAACTGCAGCACGCGTCGCGGCGGGCGCGGTCGCCCGCAAGGTCATCGACGGCGTCAGTGTTCGCGGCGCTCTCGTGCAGGTCGGCAACAGGGCGATCGACCGCAGCCGCTGGGACTGGGCCGAAATCGACAATAACCCGTTCTTCTGCCCGGACGCGGAAACCGCAAAGCTCTGGGCGGACGATCTCGACGCCGTGCGCAAGTCAGGCTCCTCCGTTGGCGCGGTCATCGAGGTGATCGCCGAAGGCGTCCCCGCGGGCTGGGGGGCGCCGATCTATGGCAAACTCGACCAGGATCTGGCGTCGGCGCTCATGAGCATCAACGCGGTCAAGGGTGTCGAGATCGGCGACGGCTTCGCGGCTGCGGCCCTGACCGGAGAGACCAACGCGGACGAGATGCGGGCGGGCAACGACGGCAAGCCGGTCTTCCTGTCGAACCACGCCGGCGGCATCCTCGGCGGCATTTCCACAGGCCAGCCGGTGGTCGCGCGGTTTGCGGTCAAACCGACGTCGTCGATCCTGCAAACGCGCCGCACGATCGATCTCGACGGGCACGACACCGACATCATCACCAAGGGCCGCCACGACCCGTGCGTCGGCATCCGCGCGGTGCCGGTCGGCGAGGCGATGATGGCGCTGGTGCTGGCGGATCACTTCCTGCGCCATCGCGGGCAGGTCGGACCATAGCTGTCAGGCGTTCCCCGGCACATCACCGAGGGAGCGCAGGAAGACCCCGAATGTCAGCAGCCCTTCCGGCCAGGGCCCGTGCCCCGATGCCGTGTTCAGATGGCCCGCGCCTGCGATGATCGACGTATCAGCCCCCCAGGCGGCGCCGAACTGCTGCGTGCGCTCGACCGAGCAATAAGGATCGTCCGAGCTGCCGATCAGGCGGGCGGGGAACGGCAACGGATGGAGCGGCACCGGCCAGAAGCCGCCCTCTTTGGCAATCCAGTTGTCGGCCCCTTCGAGATCAGGAGGCGCCACCAGAAATGCGCCCACCAGCCGACTCGATACCAGTCGCGGCGCCGCGTGCACGATCGCCGACACACCGCAGCTATGCCCGACCAGCACCGCCGGTCGGGTTGCAGCGGATACCTCCGCGACGATCCGCTCGACCCAGTCGGCGAGCCGCGGCTCGTCCCACTCGGCCTGCTCGATCCGCCGTGCCGTCTTGAAATGGCGTTGCCAACGGGATTGCCAGTGGTCCGGTCCGGAGTTGGTCCAGCCCGGCACGATAAGGAGATCGATCTCTGACGTGCGCATCGGGGAACTATAGCCGAACTGTCAACACTCCTGCCACACCGCTGGCGGGAGACAGGGTGAGAAGCGGCTGACCTGATCGCGCGCGCCTTCTATACTGGCCGCCATGAGCACAGACATCACGACAGCATCAGACGACACGGCGACAAACGGGCGGATCACGGTCCCCGACGGTGAGCCCGTACCCGTCGGCAAAGGCAGCCACGTCTACCTGATCGACGGATCGGGCTACATCTTCCGCGCGTTCCATGCGCTGCCCCCCCTGACACGCCCCTCGGACGGCCTGCCGGTCGGCGCCGTGCACGGCTTCTGCCAGATGCTGTGGAAGCTCATCCAGGACGCCAAAGGCGCCCGCGGGCCAACGCACATCGCCGTCATTTTCGACGCCTCGCGCCTCAACTACCGCAATGACATCTACCCCGACTACAAGGCCAACCGGCCGCCCGCGCCCGAGGAGCTGATCCCGCAGTTCCCGCTGATCCGTGCTGCCGTGAAGGCCTTCAACATCGCCTCGATCGAGCAGGAAGGGTTCGAAGCCGACGACCTGATCGCGACCTACGCACGCAAGGCCGTCGATGCGGGCGGCGACGTGACGATCGTGTCATCCGACAAAGACCTGATGCAGCTCGTGCAGCCGGGCATTGCGATGCTCGACACGATGAAGGGCAAATCGATCGGGCGCGACGAGGTGGTCGAGAAATTCGGCCTGCCGCCCGAGCACGTCGTCGACATCCAGGCGCTCGCGGGCGACTCGACCGACAACGTGCCGGGCGTGCCCGGCATCGGCATCAAGACCGCGGCAGATCTCATCCGGGAATACGGCGATCTCGACTCGCTGCTGGCGCGCGCTGGCGAGATCAAGCAGCCGAAGCGGCGCGAGAAGCTGATCGCATTCGCCGATCAGGCGCGCATGAGCCGCGAGCTGGTGCGCCTGAAGCAGGACGTCCCGGTGGAAGTGCCGGTCGATAAACTGGGACTTCAGGAGCAACTCGCCGATCCGCTGCTGACGTTCATGCGGACGATGGAGTTCGCGACGCTGACGAAGCGCGTCGCTGAAGCGCTCGGCGTCGAGGCCCCGCCGCCGCTCGAACGCTCCGTCGGATCGAGCCTCAAGAGGACGTCCACAGCAAACGAAGGCGCACCGACCGCCGCGAACGGCAAGGCGCCGGCCGAGGGCGGCACCGGCACGCCCGCCGCTGCCGTGGCCTACGCGCGCGCCGCGGCACGCGAGCCGAAGATCGACCGCAGCGCCTACGAAACGGTCAGCGACGTCGCTCGCCTCGATGCCTGGATCGCGATGGCGCGCGATACGGGCCGCGTCGCCTTCGACACCGAGACCACAGGCCTCGACGCGATGACCGCCGATCTCGTCGGCTTCTCGCTGGCGACCGCGCCGGGCAGAGCCTGCTACGTTCCGGTCGGCCACATCAGCGGCAGCGACGACCTGTTCGGCTCGTCCGCGCGCGTCGATGGCCAGCTCGACAAGCGGCTCGCCCTCGACGCGTTGAAAACGCTGCTCGAAGATCCAGCCGTACTCAAGATCGGCCAGAACCTGAAGTACGACTTCCTCGTGATGCTCCGTCACGGCATTCGCATCACGAACATCGACGACACGATGCTGCTCTCCTACGCACTCGATGGCGGCAAAGGCAGCCACGGCATGGATGCGCTGTCGGAGCGCCATCTCGCGCACACGCCGATCCCGTTCTCGACCGTGATCGATCACGCACCGCCAGCAAAAAAGAAGTCCGATCGCACCTTCGCTGGTGTGCCGATCGACAAGGCGACGGCGTACGCAGCCGAGGACGCCGACGTGACGCTCAGGTTGTGGATGGCGCTGAAACCGCGCCTCGCTGCCGAGCGCGTGACGACCGTCTACGAAACGCTGGAGCGTCCGCTGCTTCCGGTCCTCGCGGACATGGAGGCCGCTGGTATCAAGGTCGATCGCGACATCCTCTCGCGGCTGTCGTCGAGCTTTGCCCAGGGCATCGCGCGCCTCGAAGAGGAAGTGCAGGCGCTCGCGGGGCGCCCCTTCAATCTCGGCAGCCCGAAGCAGCTCGGCGAGCTGCTGTTCGATCAGTTGCAGCTCCCCGGCGGCAAGCGCACCAAGTCGGGCCAGTGGGAGACGCGCGCCAACCTGCTCGACGATCTCGCCGCCAACGAGGAGCTGCCGGACGACGCGCGCAAGCTGATCAACACGATGCTCGAATGGCGCCAGCTCTCGAAGCTCAAGAGCACGTACACCGACGCCCTGCCGCTGCACATCGACGCCACCACCGCGCGCATTCACACAAGCTACGCGCTCGCCTCGACGACGACCGGGCGCCTCGCTTCGACCGATCCGAACCTGCAGAACATTCCCGTCCGCACGAAGGAAGGCCGTGAGATCCGCACCGCCTTCATCGCCGAGAAGGGCGCCAAGCTCATCTCCGCCGACTACAGCCAGATCGAATTGCGCGTGCTCGCCCACATCGCCGACATCCCGCAGCTCAAGAAAGCGTTCGCCGACGGCCTCGACATCCACGCGATGACGGCGTCGGAAATGTTCGGCGTGCCCGTCAAGGACATGCCGGCGGAGACTCGACGGCGCGCCAAGGCGATCAACTTCGGCATCATCTACGGCATCTCGGCATTCGGCCTCGCCAACCAGCTCGGCATTCCGCGC
>CAZKZT010000351.1:0-3972 GCA_964557265.1 uncultured Hyphomicrobium sp. | reverse complement strand
CTCACGCAAGGCCGCGCGTTTCGTGCGCTTCTGCGACTGCTTCAACATCCCGATCGTGACGTTTGTCGATGTGCCGGGCTTCCTCCCCGGCACCGCGCAGGAGTACGGCGGCCTGATCAAGCACGGCGCCAAACTGCTGTTCGCCTACTCGGAAGCGACCGTGCCGAAGATCACCGTCATCACCCGCAAAGCCTACGGCGGCGCCTATGACGTCATGAGCTCGAAGCACATCCGTGGCGACGTCAACTACGCGTGGCCATCGGCCGAGATCGCGGTGATGGGTGCGAAGGGTGCAGCCGAAATCCTGTACCGTGCCGAACTCGGCGATCCCGAGAAGATCAAGGCGCGCATCGACGAGTACCAGGCGCGCTTCGCCAACCCGTTCGTCGCGGCCGAGCGCGGCTACATCGACGAGGTGATCATGCCGCACGGCACGCGCCGCCGCATCTGCCGCTCGCTCAACATGCTGCGCAACAAGCAGACCGAAAACCCCTGGAAGAAGCACGACAACATTCCGTTGTAGGGAAACTGAATGCCGGCTGACGTTCCGATCGCTGCGCCCGCCGGTGGCGTCCTGCGGCTTCTTAGGCTCGAGGGTGCGGCACTCGCCGCTGCTGCGCTGATCGCCTACGGCCACCTTGGCGTTTCGTGGTGGCTGTTCGTGTTGCTCGTCATGGCGCCGGACCTGAGCTTCGCCGCCTATCTTGCCGGACGGCGTGCTGGCGCCTTCGTCTACAACCTCGTGCACACGACGATCGTGCCGGTCCTGTTCGGCGCCCTCGCCTATGCCGCCGGTGAGACGCCGCTCGTCGCCGTGTCGCTGATCTGGCTGTTCCACATCGGCATCGACCGCATGCTCGGCTACGGCCTCAAATACGCGAGCGGTTTCACCGACACCCACCTCGGCCGGATCGGCTGATCGATCGCACGCGCGTCGCGTTTTGCGTGCTCTCTCGCGTCAATTCCCGCACAGATTGCATGAGAATCGGGTATCCCTCCGTCAGAGCATTTGCGGAGGATGATGTGGCTGCGGCCCCACCAGCGCCGGACGCGAGAATGGGGGGCTGCACGAGCGGCTCCGCTGGCGCGCCGCGCACTTCAAAAGGCCGCGGCATTTCGATCCTGCTTCCGCTACCGCGCGCACCCGAAACGCGAACATCGTTACGCCGCTGGAGAAGCCACGCGCGCGTATTGCTGCTTGCCCTGGCACTCGCCGGTGCGGCATTAATTTCCCAAGAAAAAACAATAAATTGGCCCGCACCTGCCTGGCCCATCGATACGATCGAGTCGTGGCTGCGCCGGATGACCATCACCTACGCGCCACCCGAAGACCACACCCCTCACGTCTCGCCCGAGGGACTGTTGCCGACGTTGCTCGTGCCGTGAGGCGTTGCGAGGCCCAACAAGCTCGCCTCAACCTGCGGGCTAATACTCGCATTGACATCAACCGAATTCAATGTTAACCATGTTTAATTCCATTGTTCATTTTTTTGTTTGAGGCGTACATGTCGCGCGTTTTCGATGGCGTCGCTCTGCAATCCGGCTCAAGCAAAAATCTCGACACAGAACATCGCCTCGCCGTCCAGCTCCCCGCCATTCGGACAAGCTTCGATCGGCTCGCTAAGCGCACCCTCGATACGGTCGTCGCCGCTGCGGCTCTCCTGCTGCTCAGCCCCTTGATGCTCGCGATTGCGAGCGCCATCTGGATCGCGCACGGCGGCCCGATCATCCTTGCCCATCGGCGCATCGGCAAGAACGGCCGTCCGTTCGCCTGCCTCAAGTTCCGAACGATGGTGCGCGATGCCGAAGCGATGCTGGAGCAGCACCTGCTCAATGATCCGGACGCCCGGCGCGAATGGCAACTGCACCAGAAACTCACCGACGATCCGCGCGTGACGCGGTTCGGCCGCTACCTCCGCGCCACCAACCTGGATGAGCTCCCCCAGCTCATCAACGTGCTCAAGGGCGATATGAGCCTCGTCGGCCCGAGGCCGATCGTCGCCGACGAAGTCGCGCGCTATGGCGACCGGTTCGCGATCTGCTTCTCTGTCGCGCCCGGCATCACGGGCCTCTGGCAGATCCGGCGCAGCACGGCGCGATCCTACGACGACCGGATCGCGCTCGACGCCAGCTACGTCGCCCAGCGCAGCACCCTGCTCGATCTGGCCATCCTCACTCGAACGATACCGGCCGCATTCTTCCGGCGTGGCATCTAGACGAACGAAGCCTCGACTTCAGTCGGTTCGCGTGAGGCGGCTTTGAAAATCCTGGTCCACGATTACGCAGGCCATCCGTGCCAGATCGAGCTCAGTCGCGAGCTTGCGCGCCGAGGCCATCGCGTCATCCACGCCTACTTTAGCGGCGACCCGGGACCGAAGGGCCAGCTGATACGACAAAGCGGCGATAGTCCCCACCTGTCGTTCGTGGGCGTCGGTGCCCGCCGGCCCTACGACAAGACATCTCTCGTGCGCCGGCGCTTCGACGATGTCGCTTACGGCCAGCGCGCGCACCGCCTGATCGTCACCGAAAAGCCCGACGTCGTCATCTCCGGCAATACGCCAACGGAAGCACAAGGCCTCATCGCGAAGGGATGCCACGCCGCGAAAGCCGCCTTCGTTTTCTGGATGCAGGATGTCTACAGCATTGCCGCCTCGCACATCCTGCGCAGCAAATTCGGGCCGCTCGGCACCGCGATCGGGTTGTACTACCGTCACCTCGAGCGCCGCCTGCTGCAGCGCTCCCACGCGATCGTGACCATCAGCGAGGATTTCGCGCCGCTTGCCGCCGCATGGTCGGGCGCGGCGGCCAAAGTGTTCACGATAGAGAACTGGGGCGCCGCTCAAACCATCCGGCCCGGACCGAAGGACAACGCGTGGTCGCGCGCCCATGGCTTGCACGACGGCTTCAATTTCCTCTACGCCGGAACGCTCGGGCTCAAGCATGATCCCGAGCTTCTCATCGCGCTCGCGCGCCACACCATCGGCCGCGCGCGGGTCGTGGTCGTCAGCGCCGGCTCCGGTGTTCAATCGCTGCTTGCGGCGCGGGATCGCGAGAAGCTCGACAATCTGATCGTTCTGCCGCTTCAGCCCTTTTCCTGCTTCGGTGACGTGCTCGCGACCGCTGACGTGGCCGTGGCCATGATCGAACCGGCGGCTGGGAGTTTCTCTGTCCCCTCGAAGGTGCAGTCGTATTTCTGCGCGGGCCGTCCCATCCTGCTCTCCGCTCCGGCCTCCAACCTCGCGGCCCGCCTCGTTGCACGCGAGAACGCGGGCCTCGTCGTCTCTCCCACCGAACGCGACGCTTTCCTCGCCGCCGCCATGCGACTGGCGAATGTTCGGCCGTTCGCTGCGTCATGCGCCGACAACAGCCGCGCATTTGCCGCCGGCGCATTCGACATCGGCGCCATCACCGACCGGTTTCTCGATGTCATCCACCACGCCGTAAGCGCATCCGGCCGCGGCGCGTCGCCCGTTCGCTCCTGACGAGGTATGTTCATGCGTTTCGACCTCAGCGCCTGGGAACTCGCTCATCTCATCTGGCGGCGACGCTGGCGCTTCCTGCTTGTCGCGACGGTTCCGGTACTTGCGGCGATAGCAGCCTGCGCGCTCGTCCGGCCTCACTACGACGCCACGGTCGCCCTCATCGTGACCGCCGGCCATGCCGCCTCCCTCGAGCCTGACGCCGACCGGATGATGAACCTGTCCCGCCAGGACCGCATCGTGAATGCGAAAGTCGCGATCCTGGAGAGCGAACTCGTGGTTCGCAAGACCATCGAGGACGTTGGCCCTGGCATTCTCTATCCCGACATCAACGCCAAGCTACTTGGCGCACTCGTAGAGCAGGTGTTCCTGTTGGGGCAGCCCTTCTTCCTTCGCGACCCTGCTGGCCGACCTGCGGAGATTGCCCAAAGACAGGAGCTGATCGATGCCGCCTACCTGCGTATCCGGCGCGCACTCAGGATCGAAAGCCGGC
>CAZKZT010000350.1:0-3974 GCA_964557265.1 uncultured Hyphomicrobium sp. | reverse complement strand
CAGGGCCTTCGATGCCCGCTGCATCAGCAGGCTGACCGTATCGCTGCCCGAATGGCTCCACATCCGCTCGATGGCCATCTGGGCCTTCTTGGCGGATTCGGCCGAGTCGGCGGTCGCGAGGTGCGCGTAGAGATCCGAGAGCAGCTTGGCCTTCTCTTCCGCTGTCGCCGGTAGCTTCTCGGTCGGGCGGCCTTGAGGACCAGCCGGCGGCCCGCCACGCGGCACTGCAGCGCGCGGCGGCGCAGGCGCGGTTTGCGGCGCCTCACGAGGCGTCTCCTGCGGCGGCGAGGATTCCGTGCCCTGCTGCTGGGCGCGCGCCTCGACGGCGGCAAAACCCAGCACCGCGGCCAGAGCGACCGCCCATACCGCGGCAGGCGCCGCAGCACGGGAACGCGAACCTCTGCGTGATCCGGTTTTCATGATGCGACGATACCGCCAGCCGATCATGGCGTCAAAAGGGCTGCGAAACGCTTCCCCATCACAACCTGGTTAACCGCCAAGCGTGCCAAAATGGGGTGCGATTAGCACATCCTTAAATCCCCACCCCGATAATCAGACCCAAGTTGCTGGCTCGATGGCCGCGCTGTGTTTGGCGATGACGGCCGGGCGAGCGACCACCGATGTCATGAGGGCAAAGGGGTTTCCATGTCGCTGCAATCCGCGTCCACCACGCCGCACAACGGTACCGTGGGCATTCGCGCTCCGGTCGACCGGCGCCGGCACAAGCGCGTCGACCTGACGCTGCTCGGCCGCTTCATGCGCGCCAACAAACAGGAATACCCCTGCAAGCTCCACGACATCTCCGTCGGCGGTGCCGCTGTCATGGCGCCGGTCGAAGTCGAGATGGGCGAGCGCATCGTCGCCTACTTCGACCAGCTCGGCGGCCTCGAAGGCGCGGTTTCGCGCATTTTTGAAGGCGGCTTCGCGATCAAGCTCGCAGCCACCCAGCACAAGCGCGAGAAGCTCGCCGCGCAGCTCATCTGGCTGATCAATCGCTCCGAGCTGACGCCTGAGGATCAGCGCCAGCACGAGCGCATCGTCCCCACCAACGTCGAGTCGATGCTGAAGCTCGACGAAGGGATCGTCATCCCCTGCAAGGTGCTCGACGTTTCGATTTCGGGTGCCTCGATCGGCACCGAGGCGCGGCCGCAGATCGGCAACGAGGTCATGCTCGGCAAGCTGCGCGGCGTGGTCGTGCGCCACCACAAGGACGGTATCGGCATCAGGTTCAGGGACATCCAGAACCCGACCGCACTGAGGAATCATTTCGCGTGAGGCGAGCGGGGCGGCACAGGGCTTCCGGCAAGACGCGTTGGCGCGAACTTAACGGGACCCCGTCGATTTGATGCAATTGCGCGCTGCAATTGCCTCGAATGAACCCTTTCGGCTTGGAGGTCGGGCAACGACTGTTTGGTAGCCTGTGGCTGTTTGAAGGGAGTTCCAGGTATGTCGCTTGCGTCCAAATTCATTATCGCCCTCATCTGCGGAGGCATGTTTGCGGCCGTCGACAGCGTTGACGCCTATGCCCACCGCAAGCCAACCGACCCGCGCCCGTCTGCATTCATGCGGGTTTACGGTTCATCGCTGCCGCCATTCGGCTTCGTCAGCTTCTGCGAGCGCCAGCCGGCGGAATGCCGCAAGGGCACCTTCGAGGAATCGCGCATCGAACTGACGGATGCGCAGCTCGAAGAGCTCGACCATGTCAACCGCGCGATCAACAAGCTGATCGAACCGGCAACGGACCAGGACGTCTACGGCATCGCCGAGCATTGGGCCATTCCGATGACGCGCGGTGACTGCGAAGACTACGCGCTGTTGAAGCGGCAGGTCCTGATGCAGCGCGGCTGGCCCGCGAGCGCGCTGCTGGTCACGGTGGTGCTCGACGAGAAGCGCGACGGGCACGCGGTCCTGACGGCGCGCACCGCCAAAGGCGACTTCATCCTCGACAACAAGGTCGACGAGATCAAGCCCTGGCACGCGATCGACTACGTCTACATCATGCGCCAGTCGTACATCGATCCCAAGGTATGGGTGTCGCTCGACAGCCGCGACGCGCGCTCGCCGGCGCTCCTCTCGGGCGTGCGCAACGATGGCACGCGCCGTCGGTAAAGCCGGACGTCGGCCCTTGCGCGAAATCAGTCCTGAGGCGTGAGGGCCGCCACGTACTGCTTCCAGCGCGCCGCGTAGTGATGCGCACCGGCGGTCATGCGCGCGCGGTCGGCGTCGGTGGCCTCGCGGACGACCTTGCCCGGGGTTCCCATGACGACGGAGTTCGGCGGGATCACCTTGCCTTCGGGGATCAGGGCGCCGGCGCCGATCATCGAGCCTTCCCCGATGCGCGCGCCGTTGAGCACGATCGCGCCGATGCCGACCAGAGCGCCGCGGCCGATATGACAGCCGTGCAGCATCGCCAGATGACCGATCGTGCAGTCTTCCTCGATCACCAGGGGGAAGCCCGGATCGACATGAAGCACGCAGTTCTCCTGGATGTTGGAGCGCGCGCCGATCCGCATCGGCTCGTTGTCGCCGCGAATGACGGCGCCGAACCAGATGCTGACATCTTCTTCGATCGTCACCCGTCCGATGACGGTGGCCGTAGGTGCGACCCAATACCGGCCGGATGCCGGAACCGTGACGGCATGATCACCAAGTTTGTAGAGGGGCATCGCGGACTCCGGCGTGCCGATCAGGACTCGTCGCCGTCCAGATCGTAGTCGAGGATGCTCATATTGAGCTGATAGCAGGTCTCGCCGTCGTCGAGATCCTTGGACACGAGCGCGAGAAACTCGCCACCGACATAGACCTCGGCGGAATCGGCTGCGCGCTGCCGCGCCCGCACCTCGACCGATTTGTTCGCGAGGACCTTGCGGAGATAGACCTGCAGCTTGCCGATCTCTTCCTTGGTCAGCAGGTCGCCCTTGCCTTTGGCCCCGCCTTTGCCTTCCGCCACGCTCATCTCCCTTGGATTGCGGGCGCGCGAAGCCCCCGCGTAAAACAGTGTCACCGACGCGCTCAGCCGCAGCCGCAGTCACCCGGCTGCAAGCGCTGATCCATGTTGCGCGCGGGCTCGGGGCAACCGGCGGGGCCGACGATGCGCGCCGGCACGCCAGCGACCGTCGACTGCGGCGGCACGTCCTGCAGCACCACGCTTCCCGCTGCGACCCGGCAGCAATTGCCGATGACGATGTTGCCGAGCACCTTGGCACCAGCGCCGATCATCACGTTGTCGCCGATCTTCGGGTGACGGTCACCGGTCACCTTGCCGCTGCCACCGAGGGTAACGCCGTGCAACAGCGAGCAGTGGTCGCCGATCACCGCCGTCTCACCGACGACGATGCCGGTCGCGTGGTCGAACATCTGGCCCCGACCGACACGCGCGGCGGGATGAATGTCGACACCGAAAATGCGCGAGCTCTGGCTCTGGAGATAGAGCGCGAAATCCTTGCGGCCGTCGGTCCACAGCGCGTGCGCGAAGCGATGCGTCACGAGCGCGTGGAAGCCTTTGAAGTACAGCAGCGGCTCGATGTAGCGATGGCACGCCGGATCGCGATCGAACACGGCGGCGAGATCGGCGCGGAAGCAGCGGCCGATGTCGGGGCGTCCGCGAAGGACATCCTCGAAGATCTGGCCGATCAGGCCCGCGTCCACGTCAGCGTGGTTGAGACGCTGCGCGAGGCGATGGCAGATCGCGTCCTCGAGCCGGTCATGGCTGAGGATCGTTGCATAGACGAAGCCACCAAGCGCCCGTTCGGTCGCCAACACGTCTTCGGCTTCGGCCCGGACGGCCTGCCAGATGGGATCGTAGGCCTCGACATTGCCGCTCGGGGCGGCCTGCTGTGATATGACCATGCTCGGAAACTCCCTGGAGACACGATCGTTCGCGCTCAGGCTCCTGCGCCCCGCTGCTGGAGCGCATATTAGCTTTATATGCAGGTAACTACCGGGAAGAGGTTAGTCAATCGTTGGACACACCC
>CAZKZT010000349.1:0-3980 GCA_964557265.1 uncultured Hyphomicrobium sp. | reverse complement strand
TCAAGCCGTCATTCGACTCAGCCAGTTGGCCGTGTGGCCCGTTGCAAGCCATACAGCCTCTTGCCCTGTGCGAAGCTTTGTATCTCGATCCGGCGGATGAGCGCACTGCCGAGCAATGGGCCAAGGAACTCGGCATGTCCTCCCGCACATTGACTCGGCGCTTCGAAGCGGAGCTGGGATCGGCGCTGCGCTCATGGAAACGGAGAATGCGACTGTTCAGAGCAATCGAGTTCCTTGGGGGCGGCATGTCCGTCGCGGCGACAGCCATAGCATCCGTCTTCGCCTTCAGAAGCGAATTCGGCAGCAGCCCATATGCGCATATGGCGCAGAAGGTCGGTAGATCGCTGCTGCCGTAGCGAGCTCGGCCACCGAAGCCGCCTACGTCTCTTACGTCTTTTAAATGTCGGCCGTGGGTAAGAAGCGTTGGTGCAATGGTATCCGCGTCATGGAGGGTAATCTCCCAACTGCGGCCACCGAGTTCGTCCGCACAGACGATTTAGAGGGGCCGTCGCCAAACATGACCGATATTCCAACTCTCCGCCGTATATCGGTACTCTATGCCGACCGCAGTCGTCTTTCTGCGAATCGGCTTCTGCGTATTGAACTGAAATTGCGAACAGCACTGACAGGCGATCTAAGGTTTCACTGGCAATCGCTCGGTGAGCTGGAGCGTTCGAAGCTACGGAGGGGCTGTAACGAGACCAGCGGCCGACACTTCTTTTGCCAGCGCCAAGCCCCCTCTCAGACTCGGGCAAAGCTGCCCCGTGATACAAATTGGGAACGCCCAACCGGATGACGAGGTGAGTTCCGAACCAATTGACACACCCGGCCGATCATGTTCGAGTCGAAACAACAATAAATAATCAGTGGACGATGGGAGGATGGAAGTTGCCCCAATCACGTGACAAGCTCAATCGGCGCAACCTGCTGAAGGTGTCGCTGGCGGCCGCTGCCATGCCGGCCGTGATTACCAGCGCGCGTGCGCAAGAGAAGTTCACTTGGAAGGTGCAGTCGCACTGGCCGAAGGCCTCTGGCTCATTCAACGATAGTCTTGGCGCTTTGGCGAGGGAGCTGGACACACGCACGGGTGGACGTTTCAAACTCGAAATGCTGGGTGCAGGCGAGATTGCGAAGGACCGCGAGATTTACAACGTTGTACGCCGCGGCGTTGTTCCGATGGGTACCATCTCTCCCGGCTACATTCTCGGCGAAGCCCAGGCGATGGGTCTGTACTTCGGCATTCCAGGCACGCTGCGCGAATCCTGGCAGATGATGCATCTGACCAAGAATCTCGGTGTCGAGGAACTGGTCAACGAAGAGTTGCGCCCCAAAGGCGTTCTCATTCTGGCAGACAAGGCCTATCCGACCGAGGTCGTGCTTAGGAAGAAAGTGACGTCTCTCGCTGACTTCAGCTCGTTGAAGATCCGGTCGGCCGGAACGATGCTTGAGTATCTTGCGGCAGCAGGATCGTCGCCGCAGCAGGTCGCCGGTCCCGAAATCTATCAGGCGATTTCGACAGGCGTCGTCGACGGTGCCCATTGGGGGGCCGCGATTGGCGCGCTGTCGATGAAGTTCTGGGAAGTCGCAAAGTATCACATGAAGCCGGCTCTCGGTTTCACGACCGACGCCTACATCATCAATACAGCGGCGCTCGACAAGCTGCCCGCCGACTTGAGGCTGCAGTTCCTTTCCCTTGTCGAAGAGCGCTATTTCCGCCGCTCGGTGGAATATCTCCATCAGGAAGCCGTGGCGCTTACGACCGGTATCACGAAAATGGGCGTCGAGGTGGTGAACTTCCCGCCTGACGTCCTGAAGAAGTTCGCCGAGGCGTCCACCGGCATCCTGAACAAGGAAGCGGCAAAGGGCGAGAGGGCCGGCAAAGCGAGAGCGTCGCTCGATAAGCTGATGAAAGATCTCGGGTACGCCTGACGGGCAGCCGTCGCCTTGATGTCTTCCTCAAAAGAACCCTGGTAGCCCCGCACAGCGCATTGATCGCGCTGTGCGCTTCGCCTGCCCGTGGTGGACTGGAGCGCACGATGCTGAGCCTCGCTCATTCGATCACACGCATGAACATTTGGATCGCGAAAGTGGCCGCATGGCTCATCCTTCCCATGTTCCTGCTCCTGATGGCGGACGTCATCATGAGATATGTTGTGGGGAGCGCCGCGATCTGGACCGCCGAATTCGCGCAGTTGATCTTCGGTGTCTATGCCGTCATTGCGGGCGGCTATCTTCTGGTGGAGCGTGCTCACGTCAACGTCGACATCATCTATGGAGATTTCAGCCCGCGGCGAAAGGCGATAGTCGATCTCGCGACATCGTTCCTGATGTTCCTCTTCCTGGCCGTGCTGATCTGGCAGGGCACCGACATGGCCTGGGAGTCCGCTGCCAAACTCGAGACCTCCAACAGCATCTGGAACCCTCATATCTGGCCGGTGAAGATCGCCATCCCCGTCGCAGGAGTGCTGCTCCTGCTGCAGGCATTCGTCCGCCTTGCTTCAGACGTTCGCACGGTCATGGGCCGCGTGAACGATCCAGATGTCTTCGGAAAGCAAGCCGATCAATCCTCTCACTAGTGGATGGCTACCCGTGTCTGTCGAACTGGCCACACTCCTCTTCTTCGGCTCGCTTCTGTTCTTCCTGATGGTTGGAACGCCGCTTGTTTTCACGCTCGGCGGCATCTCCGTCATCTTTCTCTATTTTACCATGGGGACGGTTGGCTTCTATATCGTCGCGTCCAAGTTTTGGGAGTCGATGATGAGCTTCACGCTCATTGCGATCCCCATGTACGTCTACATGGCGATGCTGCTGGAGCGATCCGGTGTCGCGCAGGACCTCTACCGCATGATGCATCTGTGGTTCGGCGCGATGCGCGGAGGCTTGGCGATTGGGACAGTCGCTATTTGTGCGATCTTTGCCGCGATGAGCGGCATCAGTGGTGCTGCGGTAGTGACCATGGGCACCATCGCGCTGCCGCGCATGCTCGAGCGAGGCTATGATAAGCGCCTTGCCGTCGGCGCCATCAATTGCGGTGGTGGCTGGGGCATTCTTATTCCACCGTCGATCCTCATGGTGCTTTATGCGCTGCTGACGGAGGTGTCTGTCGGCCGGCTGTTCGCATCCGGCATTGGCCCCGGCATCCTGCTTTTCATCCTCGTATCGATCTACATCGGTGTCCGTGCGTGGCTGCAGCCATCGCTGGCCCCAGCATTGCCAATCGAGGAACGTGGTGACTGGGCGCTGAAGATCAAATCGCTCAAAGCAGTGTTCCTACCGTTGTTCATCGTGTTTCTGGTTCTGGGTGCGATTTTTGGAGGGTTTGCGACACCGACCGAAGCGGCCGCTCTCGGCGTGTTCGGCGCGCTCGTCTCGGCCACTGTACATCGCAAGCTCTCATTTGCCGTGCTCAGCGATGCTGCCATGCAGACTTTGCGGCTCACAGCTCTCATCATGTGGATCCTCTTTGCCGCGCACGCGTTCTCGACGGCCTATTCGACGCTGGGGGCGAGTGAATTGATGAACCATCTGATGTCGCTGATACCAGGCGGGGAGTGGGGCGCGCTTCTTTTCATGCTCGCCGTACTGCTTCTCCTCGGCATGGTCCTGGATCCCGTCGGCATCATGCTCATTACGCTGCCGGTGTTCCTGCCGGTTGTTAAGGCGTTTGGTTGGGATCCGATCTGGTTCGGCGTGATCTTCATCATCATGATGGAGATCGGCTACATGACACCGCCCTTCGGATTCAATCTCTTCTACTTGAAGTCGGTGGCCCCTCCAGAAGTCACAATGAGCGACATCTACATCTCCGTAATCCCCTATGTGCTGGTGACAATCGTGGGCGTGTTTATTGTCATCCTGGTGCCGGAGATCGCGCTGTACTTCCCTAATCTCTTCTTCGGCGTGGCAAAATAGCGGACGGCATTGGCTGTTTGGTTTGAACCGGTGCGAATTAGTTGGCGCGCGTTCGGATGCAGCATGCC
>CAZKZT010000348.1:0-4062 GCA_964557265.1 uncultured Hyphomicrobium sp. | reverse complement strand
ATCAGCGACATCCGCCGCATGGCGCAGCCGCGTGGCTGAAGCGCAGCGCACGCGCACGCCTGCCTCCATGCGCATCCTCTGGATCGGCGCCGATACGACCGACATCAACAGCGGCGTCGAGATCTTCGACCGGAATCTGATCGCCGCACTGCAATCGCTCCGCGCAACGGTCACGAGCCTATCGCCGAAACCGGTGCCCCGGCTCGCCAAGCTCGGCAATTATCTGGCGGGGCGGCCACACTACCGCGCTTCCTACGCGTCGGCTGCGAACGTGCGCCGACTTCACGAGGCGGCGCGCTCCCATGACGTCGCCGTCTGCTCATGGGAGCCGTTCGACTGGCTTGCCGCCGGGCTGCCGATCCCAGCTCTCCCCATCCTCCACAACATCACCAGCCAATCGCTTGCCGCGTCCAATCCGGAAAGCGCCGCAGCCGCGTTTCTCGCGCGTCGCGCCGCACTCTGGGAGCGCAGCGCGTACGGTGATGGAGGCCCATTCCGCACCATCGCAGTGCTCGGGCGGGAAGATGAGCAGCGCGTACGCGCGTACCGCACTGCGCCCATTCTCTATCTGCCGCCGGGTATGCCCGCAGGCACAGCGCTCTCACCAACGCGGGGCTTATCCCCGGACCTCGTGATCTCGGGCAGCTACGGGTGGGGCGCCAAGCGGCGCGATCTGATCTGTTTCGCGCGGGAATACAGCGCATCACGTCACCATCCGCGGATTCATGCTGATGCCATGCCCGAAGAGGCACGCACACGCCTGACGCCGACGCCGCTCGATTTCAGCGACGGTGCCATCCGCATCGGCCTGATCGCCGACCGCTTCTCCGCCGGTTTCAAGCTCAAGAGCACGTTCTACATCGCCAACAATTGCGTCGTGCTCTCATATGCGGACATCATGGCCGACTTTCGCGCCATCCCCGATGCGCCCTTTTTCATTCGGCGCATCCGCCACGCTCGCGATATCGACGCCCACATCGACGAACTCGCCGCCATGCCGCGCGCCGTGCTGATCGAGAGAATGCAGGCTTTCAAGCGCGCCTGCAGCGACGCCTTCGACTGGCAGTGCAACGCCGCAGCGCTGCTGTCGGCACTGCAGGAAATCCGGTCGTCCCGTTGAGGCCCTATCCGGCGTTGGGTTGACGCGTCCCGACGATCCGCGCCGGATGACCAACCACGATCGCTGCCGCCGGCACGTCCTCGAGCACCACCGAGCGCGCGCCCGCGACCGCACCCCGCCCGATGGTGACTCCAGGCGCCACGTAGCAACCTGTGGCAACCCACGCCTCGTCGCTGATGACGACCGGCGCTGCACGCAGCGGAAAGGCAATGTCCTTGTGGTCATGCGTCGCCGTGCAGATGTAGGAATACTGCGACACGACAGCCGATCGCCCGATCCGGATATCCGCGATGCTGTACAGCTCCACGTGATCGCCGATCCACGCGTGATCACCGATCTCCACCTTCCACGGATAGGTGATCTGAACACTGCTGCGGATCAGCGCGCCTTGACCGATCTTCGCGCCGAACAGCCGCAGCACGCACCTGCGCCAGCCATACATGACCTGCGGCGTCGGCCGCACGAACAAGGCCTGTACGATCCACCAAAGCTGCACGAAAGCAGCCGAGCGGCCGCGCGATCCCGGCGGCACGCTGAACCTGCTGAGATCCTGATAGCGAGGTCCGCCGGGTTCCGGCGCAATCGTGTGCGGCTCAGACATGTTCGGCTTTCCTCATGCGGGCCCCTCCCCGCGCAGTGACTGTCGGCGCCAGCGTGCCGCAGAACAGCACCACGAGCAGCGCCATGACGGGACTGAGCAGATATCCCCCGGTGAAGTGATAGATCACAAGCAACGCAGCGATCAAAGCCGGATTGAAAGCGTAGGCGTTGCCGCAAAGCAGGAACACTTCGAACGCAATCAGTGCTGCAAGCCCATACTCCTGCACCAGCTTGGTCGCGGGCCAGGCGCTGCCCGCTTCGCTTGGCACGGTACCTGCGCCGGTTCCCGAGAACACGTGCCCCGGATCCCCCAGCAGAGCGAGCAGCGCATGCGCCGGCGCGATCAATCGCTCAAAGGCGCTGCTGTCGCGGATGCCGAGTTCCGCGAGCCGCGCAGCCATCGGCAAAGGCGCGCCGAGCAGCAGCCCCAGCGCAATGGCGACGCCTCCCGCCGCGAGCGTCAGGATGACCACAGGCGCGGCCAAGCGCGTGGCCAGGAAGGGTAGCGCAATGAGCAACATCCCGATGCCCGTCCCCCCAAGACTTGCGACCGTCGCACCAAGAAACAGCGCCGACCGGCCAACACGCCTGAAATGCGTGAGTTCGACAATGGCGGCGGCCGCGCAGAAGGCGGAAGCAAATGACGTCTCGAGAAAGAAGAAACCGTTCGGCCGCGAGAACGTGCCGCCCCACGGGTAGGGCGCTTCGTAAATATACCCCTTGAGCAGCACCTCGGGCGGCATCAACCGGTCCATGCCGAGCGGATTGGGGAGCCCCGTCGTTTTCTGAAATGCGAACTGGAAGAGCACGATGGCCGCCGGCAGCAACATCAGCGTGCTGAAGCTATCCATCAGGCGGCGCGCGTCGCTTTCGTCGATCGTGAAACGGAAGATGGCGCACCCGTAGAGAACCAGCAGGAACAGCACGCTCAGGACCGAGACGTCACCGCGCGCGAGAAACTGTGAGATCGCGACCACGGACACGAAAACCGCGAACGCAATGGTCTTTAGGCGCGATAGCATCACGCGATCGCGCGCCGCCATGACCGCGATTCCCGCTACCAGAAGAATAAGCGGCAGGCTCATCTGCGCGTCCGCCGCACCGATCGCGAATTTCTGAAGGTAGATCAGGGAGAAGAGCTGGAATTGCAGAAACCGCACCTCGACGCTGGCACCCGTCTCCACGCGATCCATCAGCGCGCGCGTCCTGCGGGGGCGGCGCGGCGACTTGAAGAAGGGAAGCTCATCGAGGCACAAATCCGTGGCGTCGAGAAAATGGAATGGGCTGCTTCAATGGCCGCCAGACTATGGGATCTCTGGCGCGCTTCCAACCATCGAGGTGCAGCGCTCCACCATGAGCGCACATCAGCGGTGCTGCTCGGCTACGCCGTACGCCACGCGGATTTCCGGCCACCATGGAAAAAACATGACGAGGATGTCGGATCGGCGAAAGCCGCCACGTCCTTGGGACGCGCCTTGCTCTCGATCGCGCAAGATCCAACGCGATCGCTTGAAGCGGCAGCCGAGTGAAAGGAAACGTCATGGCCAAGAACACGATCTGCCTCTGGTACGACAAGGACGCAGAAGCCGCAGCACGCTTCTATGCGGAAACATTTCCTGACAGCGCGATCATCGCTGTACGCCGCGCACCGAGCGACTATCCGTCGGGCAAGGCGGGGGACGTGCTCACGGTCGAGTTCACCGTCGCCGGGATCGCCTGCATCGGCCTGAACGGGGGGCCGGCCTTCAAGCACAACGAAGCCTTCTCCTTTCAGATCGCCACCGGCGATCAGGAAGAGACCGACCGCTACTGGAACGCGATTGTCGGCAATGGTGGCCAAGAGAGCGCTTGCGGATGGTGCACGGACAAATGCGGCATTTCCTGGCAAATCACGCCGCGCGTTCTGACCGAAGCGATGGCGGCGGGCGGCGACGAGGCGAAGCGCGCGTTCGAGGCGATGATGCACATGCGCAAGATTGACGTCGCCGCGATCCAGGCTGCGCGGCTGGGAGGCCGCGGCTGAGGCGCATCGAGGCCGGGCGGCCCTGCCCGGCAATCCGGACCGCGCTGAGACGCCCGCCAGCCGCTCATACTGCCATGATTTCGCGCCCCGTCATTGAAGGTCGGACCGTCGGTCGGGGCATTCCGCGGCATTCGCTCCTTCTCAGGCACTTGCACAACGCGGAATGGGCTAGTACGGAAGTGCACGAACGGGCCCGTGGGAACCTATCTGGCTCCCAAGGCCGTCGACGACCCTCTCTCGCGTCGCCTTGCTGATGCAGTCAACGGTGAGAGCCCGGTGCGTTGAAATCGCGGGTGTAGCTCAATGGTAGAGCAACAGC
>CAZKZT010000347.1:0-4086 GCA_964557265.1 uncultured Hyphomicrobium sp. | reverse complement strand
ATCAGACTCTAAATCAAATACATAGAGCGCGTTCGCGCGACCGCGCCGATTCCACCAAATGCTGACGCGCTCTAAGCCGCGACTGGGCCTGCCGTCAGCGTGACGGCAGGCTTACGATTTGCCGCCGAACTTGTCTCGCCACGCGGGCAGCGCGCCATGGAACGGCAGCGCTGTCGCCTCGTAGACGCCGCGGGCAATGGCGCGCGCGAGGCAGTCGCCTGCCGCCATGCCGATCTCGGTGATGTCGGGCAGCGGATCGGTCAGCGGCTTCTTCTGCGTCGCAACCGCGAACACGGTATCGCCGTCCATCGGCGCATGAGCGGGGCGGACGGCGCGCGCGAGGCCGTCGTCGGCCATGATGGCGAGACGCTTGGCCTGCGGCTTGGTCAGGATGGCGTCCGTGGCGACAAGTCCAATGGTGGTCGCAAGCTGGCGGCCCCCCTTCATGCGCAAGGCGAGGTCCGACGCGGTGAGGTGCGCCGGCATCCCGAGCCCGCCGAATTCGTTGCCGTTCTCGACCGAGGCAGCCCAGAAATGCGGGCCATCGCCGATCGTCGCCGAGCCGACCGCGTTGACGACGGCGATTGCTGCGACGGTGAAGCCGCTCGCCGTGATCATGCTGGCGGAACCGACGCCGCCTTTCAGCGTCACGGTTGTCGTACCGTAGCCGCCGCCGACGGTGCCGAGCGCGAAGTCGCCAGCCGTTGCGCGTTCGGCCGCTTGCCAGCCGAGTTCCCAATAAGGCGGCTGGCGGCCCCAATCCTTGTTGCCGCCGTTGATCAGGTCGAACGTGATCGCCTGCACCGCGAGCGGGATGTTGACGGGGCCGATCCGCAGGCCGCGCCCCTGGCCGCGCAGGAAATTGCAGACGCCGCCCGCTGCATCGAGGCCGAACAGCGAGCCGCCCGACAGCACGACCGCATCGACGCCTTGGGCCGTCATCTCCGGCTCGAGCAGCGTCGTATCGCGCGATCCGGGAGCCCCGCCGCGGGTGACTGCCGACGCCACGTTCTCAGTGTCGATGACGATGGCTGTGACGCCGCTGGCGATTCTTGCGTCATGGGCATGGCCAACGCGCAAGCCCTCGATATCGGTGATCAGATTTCTCACGCCGGTGTGGTCCTTCCGTCTGGAAGCTCCCGCCTGTCCCGCTTCCCATTAACCCGGCAGAGGTTAACCGGTTCTGGCGGCGCCGCACAGAGAGGGCCCTGGCCTCTGTGAGCCCGCGTCGTATGGTTCTACAAAACGTGACAGGGCGTCCGCTTGTGAGCGTCGGTGCGGTCCTGATACCATCCAAAAAAACAATATGAAAAGGAACGCCGAGGGGACCGCGCCAATGACCGAGATCTATGCGCCGCGCGATTGGTCGACACAGCCGCCGTATCTGCATCCGGACTACAAATCGACGCTGCTGCGGGCGCCGTCGAAGCCCCTCATTCCGATCCGCCAGTCGCTGTCCGAGCTAACCGGGCCGGTCTACGGCCACGAGAGCCTTCAGCCGCTCGATACCGATCTTACGCGCAACGCCGTCAAGACCGCTGAGCCGATCGGCGAGCGCATCGTCGTCACCGGGCGCGTGCTCGACGAGAATGGCCGTCCGCAACCGAACACGCTGGTCGAGATCTGGCAGGCCAATGCGGCCGGACGCTATGTGCATGCCGCGGATCAGCATCCGGCGCCGCTCGATCCCAATTTCCTTGGTGCGGGGCGCTGCGTCACCGACAGCGAGGGGCGCTACAAATTCTACACGATCAAACCCGGCGCCTATCCCTGGGGCAACCACGACAATGCCTGGCGTCCGGCGCACATCCACTTCTCGCTGTTCGGCCACAGCCTGGCCACGCGCATCGTCACGCAGATGTACTTTCCGGGCGATCCGTTGCTGGCGTTCGATCCCATCTATCAGGGCGTGCCGGCGGAGAGCCGCGAGTTGCTGATCTCGCGCTTCACGCTCGATCACACGGAGCCCCAGTTCGCGCTCGGTTACGCGTTCGACTTCGTGCTGCGCGGCCGCAACCAGACGCCGATCGAGTGAGGCCGCGGGTCCAATGAGCAAACTGCGCCAGACTCCTTCGCAAACGGTCGGTCCCTATTTCGCCTACGGCTTGACGCCCGAGCAATACGGCTACGACTTCAAGAGCATCGCCGACGGCGCGATGATCGACGCCCACGCGCCCGGCCAGCGCATCCGCATCGAAGGCCGCGTCTTCGACGGCAAGGGTGAGCTGGTGCCCGATGCGATGATCGAGCTATGGCAGGCCGACGAACAGGGGCGTTACGCGCATCTCGCCGATCCGCGTAGTTCCAACGCGGGCTTCAAGGGTTTCGGCCGCATGGGCACCGGCACCGATCCGCAATCGCGCTTCATCTTCGATACCATCAAGCCGGGCTCGGTCGATGGCGCACAGGCGCCGCATATCAACGTCATCCTATTCGCACGCGGGATGCTGCTGCACGCCTATACGCGGATCTACTTTTCGGACGAGGCGGTGGCCAACGCCAGCGACGCGGTTCTCATGGGTGTGCCGGAGGATCGCCGCCACACCTTGATCGCTGAGAAGGACGCGGCATCTGCAGGGCTGGTCTACCGCTTCGACATCCACTTGCAGGGAGCCGACGAGACCGTATTCTTCGACGTCTGACAATGAATCCAGGAGGAATGCTCATGGCCGCGCTCAAGAACGGCGAATTTACGAAGGTCGATGTCGATGGCCACATCCTGACGGTAACCATCAACCGCCCGGACGTGATGAATGCGGTGCATCCGATGGTCAGCCAGGAAATGGCGGCGATCTTCGATGCGTTTGCCGAGGACCCGGATCTTTGGATCGGTATTGTCACCGGTGCCGGCGATCGTGCGTTCTCCGCTGGTAACGATCTCAAGTATCACGCAGCGTTGCGTGCCAAGTCCGGCGCCCGGCCGGTTTCGCCCGCATCTGGCTTCGGTGGTCTCACCAACCGGCACGATCTCAACAAGCCGCTGATCGCAGCGGTGAATGGCGTCGCCATGGGCGGCGGCTTCGAGATTGCGCTCGCGTGCGACATTATCATCGCCTCCGATAAGGCGAAATTCGCGCTGCCCGAGCCGCGCGTCGGCCTGTCCGCGGGCGCGGGTGGCATGCAGCGTCTGGCGCGGCAGATCCCGCTCAAGAAGGCGATGGGCATGATGCTGACAGGGCGTCACGTGCCGGCCGCGGAAGGTTATGAGCTGGGCTTCGTGACGGCCGTCGTGCCGCACGCCGACCTGATGAAGGAGGCCCGCCGTTGGGCTGATATGATCCTCGAATGCTCGCCTATGAGTATCCGCGCGACCAAGGAGGTTGTCATGCGGTCGCTCGACAATCCGGTTCTGGAAGTGAGCATGAAGAACGTGCGCTATCCGGCCTATGTCGCACATCGCAATAGCGAGGACGCCATCGAAGGGCCCAAGGCCTTCGCCGAAAAGCGCAAGCCCGACTGGACGGGGCGCTGAGGGTTTTTCAGCCTGCAATGCATCGTTGGACGGCGGGGTTGCGCAGCATCGGCCCTCGTGGCCTTGCGCGCGCCCCCGAAACGGCGACAATGCGCCTCAAAGCACCAACATAGAGGAGAGCGCCCAATGAGCGTCCCAGCTGACGAGGACTTCGGCTTTGCGCCCGATCATTCCGAGCCGATCCGCTACCGCGAACGCATCCGCAACTACTACGTCGGCTTGGGGTATGGCGCCCCGTACAAGTGGGCACACTACGACGACGTGCCCTTCACACCGCTCAAGAAGCCGCTATCGCAATCGAAGGTGACGCTGATCACGACGGCGGCGCTCTATCAGCCGGACAAGGGTGATCAGGGCCCGGGCTCGCCGTACAACTCGGCCGCAAAATTCTACGTGGTCTACTCGCTGGATTCCTCCAAAGATCATGACACGCGCATCTCGCATGTCGGCATCGATCGCGCACACACCACGCAGGAGGACTCGGGCACCTGGTTCCCGCTGCCGGCGCTGCGCGACGCGGCGGCGCGTGGCCTGATCGGCGGCGTCGCACCGCACGTCCATGGTTTCCCGACCAACCGCAGCCACCGCACGACGCTCGATGTCGATTGCCCGGA
>CAZKZT010000346.1:3588-4087 GCA_964557265.1 uncultured Hyphomicrobium sp. | reverse complement strand
CTTCACCCGGATGATGCGTCGTCTCATGTCCTGGTCGCAGTGGATCGACAAGGACGATCTGCAAATCGGGCCGGAGAAATGGAAAGTCGTTGTTGCCACCATCCCAGATGATGATGTCGGCGTCGCTTTCGGCAAGCGCGAGAATGCGCTCATAGTCGACGCCGGCAAAGACCGTACTGCCGGCAAGAATATGCGGCTCGTACTCCTCGCGCTCCTCGATGGTACATTGGGCCGCGTCGAGATCGCCGAGAGACGCGAAGCGTTGCACGGCTTGCCGCTCCAGATCGCCGTAGGGCATGGGATGGCACATCACGGCGATCCTCAAGCCGCGCTCCTTCAGAAGCTGGGCGAGCCAGCGCGCGGTCTGCGATTTTCCGACGCCTGTGCGAACGGCACAGATGGCGATCACCGGCAGGCGCGAGGAAAGCATGGTGTGCCTGGGGCCGAGGAGCGCGAAGCTCGCACCCGCCGCGAGTGCGATCGAGGCCTTCTGCATGAC
>CAZKZT010000346.1:0-3578 GCA_964557265.1 uncultured Hyphomicrobium sp. | reverse complement strand
GCGCGGAGGCCGCCACGCTCACTAGGCTGTGCACATGACCTCGTCGACGGCGCTATCGCGGCAAATTCGCTCCAGATCCGCTTCATCCACGATCGGGATGCCGTCGGGATATTTTGGCCCGGCGAGCGCCGCCGGATAGCGCCGTCCGGCAATACCCGGAATCTGTGCGGCAGTGAACGCCACAACTTCGCAGTCGGGATCATCGCGGAAGACGACATTGAAGTTGTGAAAGTCGCGTCCGCCGGCACCCATGATGAGAATCTTACGTGTCATGTCGGATTATTTCCGCCCGTATGGCCTAACGCAAACAGTCGTCCGCTTCCCAGCAAGCAGCTGCGGCAACTCCGCTTCGGAGCAAGGCAAGAACGAGACCAGATTCGCTGGATTTTGCGCCGGTAGCTCTTCAGTAAGTGCGGCAGCGGCAGGATTGCCAGACGGTAGTGATTTCGATCAGAGGCGTTGCTCTGAACTGCGTCAATATCACCCTGAGAAGAAACTAGGCGGAGCACCACATTCATTCGAGCTGTTCCATGCACGTGGTGCTCGTTCTCGATCATGGAGGCCTGCGGCTCAATCTCTCGCCTCTGCCCATTCTACTGATAAAGGCGCGCATCTCCGGCCACACTCTGGTCCGCCAAATATCACCGTGAAAGAGAGAGAAGTGCCCGCATCCGGATACAACCAGCTTTCGCCGCCGCGAGTGTGGTATGGAGACGCACAGGTCGTGTGCCCGCGCGGTCTGCATCGGCGCGGCGATGTCGTCGTATTCCCCTTCTATGGTCATCAGGCCTGTCGAGGTCATCGCCGAGAAATCGACGCGTTCACCGCGCGCGTGCAATGCGCCATTCCAGATCGATCGCTCTTGAAAGATGTGGCGGACGATATCCAGAAAAAGCTCGGCCGGCAGGTCCATGAGGGCGGAATAGAGATCCAGGAAGGGAAACCGCTGTGGATCGCACCCGTCATCGTGCAGGGTCTTGGAGAACAGCTCGCCGCCTTGAAGCATGTGGCGCATGAGATATGCCTGCAAGCCGATGAGCTGTAGCGAGCCGGGGTAAACCAACCGTCCCTTGCCGCGATAGGTCGCCGCAACCGGTGTAATCGTGTGGCGCTCATACCAGGAGAGCGGCCTCGCTCGGATGAGGCGTGCGACGCGCGTCGGCCGGCTTGCGGGATCTATCGGCGCTGCCATCAACACGAGGCTGCGCGGCGCATCCCGCGCGCTCTTCTCCGCGAGGTGTGCCGATGCGACCAAAGTCGGTACGGCGGCTTGGCACAGCGCGATCACGTTCAGCCGCGGCCCCAGCCGCTCGATCATGCTGACGATCCAGGAAATGTTTGCCGCGAGATCGAACGTCCCGCATCGGCTTGGAATGTGACGCGCGTTAACCCAGTCGCTGAAGTAGACCTCAAAGTCAGGAAGGAGCCCCAAAATAAGGTCACGCAGCAGGATGGGGTAATGGCCGGAGAGTGGCGCGACCACGAGGATCTTCGGGAGCCGCTTCCTGTCTGCGCGCGCGAGCATCGAGAGGACACAGAAGGGTGTCTGCAGAATATCTTGCGAAGCAATCGGAATGCTTTCGCCCTGAAGCGTAATGCGGTCGATTTCAAGGCTGCGCCGCGCCGGCTGGTCCGCGCCCGCATACAGCCTGGGCCTTGGTACGGCTCGTTTCGGATGGCCGTTTGGTTCCACGGCGGAGATGGCCCTTTCCTGCGTATTGCTGCTGAGGCCTCCCGGCGCGACTCCGGATGGCTCCTTATCGATTTAGTGCGCGATGACGATGTTAGTTACAGCGCCATTGATCAACGGCGATTGACGAGCATCAAGGCCTGATCAAGCCTATGAACGGCATGTAGAGCCGAGGTCTGCTTCGTCAGACCCGCGCCCGATACCAAACGAGGAACTCTTGTCTCTCCCTCCACGCCTGAACGCTGCCATTCGCGATGACCGGACCGAGTTGTCGGCAGCAGGATCGTGGACGGCGCTCCATGCCGCGAAGCTTGAGCACCTGGTCGATACGGTTGGCGGCGATCCCACGCTCATGCGCGCCGTGGCTATCAACATGCGCGATATCGAGGCGTTCGACACCTACGGCGCGTGGCTGCTCGAGCGATTGACGCGCGCAGGCCACGCGCGCGGACAGGATGTGAGGATTCTCAACCTCGACGCGCGCTATCAGGGCCTGCTCGAGGAGGTGCGCCAGGTCAACCGCAGGGCTTCGGAGAGCCGAGCGGCACCGAACGTCGTCGTTCGTATTCTCGAGACTGTTGGGCGGACGGTCGAGGATCTCGGCCGCGATGCTCTCATGTTTGTCAATATGTTGGGCGCGCTCTGTTATGCCATGGTGCGTGTGCTGCTGCAGCCGCGCACCTTCCGGCTGACTTCCGCGGTGCATCAGCTCGACCGCGTCGGCTGGCAGGCCGTTCCGATCATTCTGCTCATCACCTTCCTGATCGGCGGCATCATCGCGCAGCAGGGCTTCTTCCATTTCCGCAAGTTCGGTGCGGACGACTATGTCGTGGATATGGTCGGTATCCTGGTTCTACGCGAACTGGGCGTGCTGATCGTGGCGATCATGGTCGCGGGGCGCTCGGGCAGCTCGTACACCGCCGAGATCGGCTCCATGAAGATGCGCGAGGAGATCGATGCGCTTCGCACCATGGGCCTCGATCCGGTTCGCGTCCTTCTGCTCCCGCGCGTCATCGCGCTGGTGATCGCACTGCCGCTGTTGACATTTCTTGGATCGATGGCGGCGCTCTACGGTGGCGGGCTCGTTGCTTGGCTCTATGGCGGGATGAGCCCGGAGATCGTCGTAGCGCGCCTGAAGGAAGCGATCTCTGTATCTCACTTCAAGGTTGGCAGGATCAAGGCGCCGTTCATGGCGCTGGCGATCGGCGTCGTGGCCTGTGCCGAAGGGCTCAAGGTGAAAGGCAGCGCCGAATCGCTCGGGCTGCGGACAACGACGTCGGTAGTCAAGGCGATCTTCCTGGTGATCGTGCTCGACGGGCTGTTCGCCATGTTCTTCGCGTCGATCGGAATGTGATGGCCATGACCACGCCTATGGACGAGCCGGCCATCCGCGTGCACGACCTCGTCGTCGGCTTCGGCGATCGTGTCGTGCTCGACCATCTGGACCTCTCCGTACGCCGAGGCGAGATTCTCGGCTTCGTTGGCGGTTCCGGCAGCGGCAAATCGGTGCTCCTGCGGACCATCATCGGCCTGCTGCCGAAGCGCCAGGGTGCCATCAAGGTTCTGGGCGTTGATCTCGAGCGCGCCGATGATAAGGAGCGGCACGCCCTCGAACGCCGATGGGGCGTGCTCTTCCAGCAGGGGGCGCTGTTTTCATCGCTGACGGCCCTGCAAAACGTGCAGGTGCCGATGCGCGAGCACCTCGCTCTCTCCGAGCGCCTGATGCGCGAGGTGGCGCTTGCCAAGCTGGAAATGGTCGGGCTCACCGCCCGCGATGGCGACAAGTTTCCTGCGGAACTCTCCGGCGGCATGACCAAACGTGTCGCGCTCGCCCGCGCGCTGGCGCTCGATCCGGAGATCGTGTTCCTCGACGAGCCGACCTCCGGCC
>CAZKZT010000345.1:0-4093 GCA_964557265.1 uncultured Hyphomicrobium sp. | reverse complement strand
TAAAAGACTTGCGTCCCAGAGGACAGCGGCGGGCGCCAGACGCTGTCAGCTCAGCCGCTTCGGCCTGTAGACCTGCTGCGCCTCGTCCCATTCGAGCGCCCCGAGGTCCTTTTCGAGGGCGCCGGCATTCGCGGCGCGGCGGCGGAGTTCCTCCTCGGCGCGCGCCACCTCGACGGACACGCGCTCCGCCATGCGTCCGATCGCCTTGTAGGCTGCATAGAGCCCGGCGCCGACGACCATCAATCCAACCAGCTGCGGCATGACGAGCCCTCCATGGCCCCATGATCCCGGGCCTCAGGATACCTCGATCTCAAAGGCCGAAACGTGACCATAGCGCGCGGGCCTCGATTGCCGAAATCACGTCCCCGGCAACGGCGCTACCCAATGAAGCCGGCGCCTCCGCCACCGTGCCGAGGCTGAAGCCCGCGGGTCGGCGCAGCCGCGACATCAGACCTCCGCCGCCGATCGGCACGACACGCAGCCGCACCTCGTCGCCATGCAGCGCGCGCATCTTCGAGCGCACATCCGCGATGCCATCGATCAAGCCGAGTTGCACGGCCTTCGGACCGGCCCAGAAGGCGCCGTTGAACAGCTCCTCGTCAGGCGCAGCAAGACGCGCGCCGCGACGCTCCTTGACGATCGAGATGAAGCTATCGTGCACGTCGCGCTGGATCGATTTCAGCCGCTCGATGTCCTCGGCTTTCTCCGGCTTGAAGGGGTCGAGGATGCTCTTCGTTGCGCCGGCCGTATAGACGCGCCGCTCGATGCCCAGCTTCTCGATCGCCTTGTCGAAGCCAAAACCCGCCGAGATGACACCGATCGAACCGACGATCGACGATGGATCCGCATAGATCTCGTCACCGGCAAGCGCGAGGAAATAGCCGCCTGACGCCGCCACATCCTCGCAGAAGACATAGACGCGCTTGTTCTTCTCGGCCGCGAGCTGGCGGATGCGCTTGTAGATCAGATGCGACTGCACCGGACTGCCGCCGGGCGAGTTGATCAGGATCGCGACCGTCGGCAACTTGGACGCGGCAAACGCCTTCTCGATGGGACCGGCGACCGTCGACAGCGCCAACCCCGGGCGAAGCGGCGTCGCCATGCCGATCGGACCGACGAACCGCAGGACCGGCACGACGGGACGGCGCGAGAACCATGACATGCGAGTGGAAACCTCTGCGAAAAAAGGGGCGGACAAACCGCACATGAACCTCAGGCTGACGCCTGATCATGCCTTAGATATGGCCGCTCGACTGCGGCTTGCAAGGCGTGGGCCCGCTATGTCCTCACCCGCCTTTGGGCTTCAGCTTGCCGAGTGCGGCAAATGGGTGGGTACGCGCCGCACCCTCCCGGTCCTCCCACTCGAACGTCGCATCGTCGCGACGCGGATAAGGATCAACCGCGCCAACGAGTTCCTCATAGAGGATGCGGCCGACGTTGATCCGGCCTTCCTCGATCGGCTCGCGATCGGCGCCGAGCGGATCGACGATCGTTTCTTCGTCCGCATCGTCCTGGGCGAGCGCTTCGGCGGGCCACAGCTCCACGTCCAGCGGCGCGGTGTACTTTCGCTCGATTTCCTCGAGCGAGACGACGCAGGTCTGCGTCACCGCGATCTCGGCTTTGCCCTCCAGGCTGTAGCGGCCATGATGAAGCGGCTTGATGGTGTAGCGCGCAACGAGCCGCTTGCAGGCGACGAGTTCCATGGCGGTCGCGATCCGCGCGCATTCCGCGTCCGTCGCCTCACGCGTGATGTTGAGGCCATTCTCGGGAATGGATCGTGTGTCGTGCTTCCAGTCGAGGATGTCATCCATCGCGCGTGTTCCTACGTGGCAACCGGGCTTGGAAACGAGACCGTGCCCGCAATCAGACCGTCGCCCGCCTGTCCATCGAGCGCCACCGCGGCGCGCCTGACATAGTCGGCGAGGGCACGCGGGCCTGCCGGATCGGCCGGCTGTTCGCCCCATACATTGACGGCCAGCAGATCAGCGAGCGGGTCCGCTTCCGGCGACGGCGCTTGCGCCATCGCGGCATGGTAGGTCTTGCCCCGCTCCATGACCGCGGCGGCAGCCTTCTTGACGTGCTTCGGCACGCCCATATCGCCGATCCCGAGACGGCGGCAGGCATCGTCGACGTCGGCGACGAACGCTTCCATCGTCAGCCGCGCCAATTCGCGCCCTTCCTCGCCTTCCGCCTGCAGCCGCGCCGCCACCAACGCCACATGCAGCGCCGTCATCTCGAAGCGGCCATTGACGGTATCGGGCACCCCATGGTCGCGGTAGAGCGCCTCGGAGCGCGCTTGTGCCACAATTGCCCCGTAGACGCTCAAGCCGGCGCGACGCTGCCGGGCCGACGTCACGAAGCGCGGCAGCCGCGGCCAGAATGATGAGGCTGAAGTCTTGGCGGACGGCATGGTTCGCTGTTGGCTCCGGAAAGCAGGTGTTTCGCGACACGAGCGGGGATCGCTGGCGTCGCGGCATTGCCAGTCTTGGACGGCCGCGCTAGGCGAATGTCAAGTCAGGGGCGGTTGCGATTCGTCGCATTGGGCAGGCAACAGGCTGCCGGGCAGGCATAACGGGCGGTATTGAGCTCGGGGGACGGAAACTTGAACAAGGGCAAGCAGGGTCCGCAGCTTCCGTCGGCTGACACGTCGCGGTCGGTCAAAGCGCGACTGCCGTTGATCGGCATTCTCATGATCGCTGTGGCGGGCGCCACGGCCGCCTGCTCCCCGACAACGCTGCGCCACGGGCACCATTTCCAGGACAGCGATATCCAGCAGATCCAGCCGGGCATGAGCCAGAGCGCCGTGCGCCTCGCTCTTGGCACGCCCGATACGACGTCCACGGTTTCGGGCGGCTCGGCCTACTATTACATCTCCAGTACCATGCAGCAGACGGCGTTCATGAAGCCGACGGAGACCGATCGCAAGGTCCTCGCGGTCTACTTCAACCCCGTCGGGACGGTCGACCGCGTCGCCCAGTACGGCAAGAAGGACGGGAAGCTGTTCGACTACGTCAAGCGCGAGACGCCGAGCCATGCCCGCGACACGGGCCTCGTCGGCCAGATTCTGCGGGGCATCGGCCCCGCAAACCCCTTCGGCGCGGCTCCCACCAACTGAGCACGCGGCGCGCACCATCTACGCCGAACTGAACCGCTATCACCGAGCACGGCGAGCAACGTGTCGTATCGGCGATGCAGGTGTCTTGCCTACAGCACGCGCAGGAGCCCGAGCCCTGCCAGCATCAGCACATTGAGCAGGCTCGACAGGTTCACGTCACCGGGCGCCTTGACCCTCACGATGCGCACGTGCGGCACGCCTTCGAGCGGCTCACCTCGCGGCTGCTCTCGCGATGTCGCCCACCGCCACAGCCAGCCGGCGAGCGGCCTCACGCGCAGCGCGATCTCGACCGGCGCCCGCCGCCAGCCATACTTGAACGCGAATATGATGAACACGATCACCAGGATCTGCGCGAGCGTCGACACCCAGCCACCGAGCAAGAGCCACGCGATCGACCACATCCAGCCGGCCAGGGCCGCCAGCAGCCAAACGAACCAGCTCATGACCTCCATGCGACCGCCCCCTGCGCCACCCTCCACGCTCCCCGGCGTCATGTCCATCCGGAGGGCTGTTTGCTTAATGACGCACGGCCCGGAATGCGTATAGTGCGCCCAACTCGATAGCCCGCACCTGATAGCCACAGACTTAGCGAAATCCGTGACCATGCCCCAGTCGACCACGAAAAGGTCGTCGGCCTCAGCCGCGACACCGCAGATCGCAGACCTCGATCCGCGCCATTCGTTCCAGGACCTGATCCTGACGCTGCAGCGCTTCTGGGGTGCGCAAGGTTGCGTGGTGCTGCAGCCCTACGACATGGAGGTCGGCGCCGGCACGTTCCATCCCGCGACGACGCTGCGCTCGCTCGGGCCGAAGCCGTGGAATGCCGCCTACGTGCAGCCCTCGCGCCGGCCCAAGGACGGCCGCTACGGCGAGAATCCGAACCGGCTGCAGCACTACTACCAGTTCCAGGTGATCATGAAGCCGTCACCGCCGGATATCCTCGACCTCTACCTCAAGAGCCTCGACGCCATCGGCATC
>CAZKZT010000344.1:0-4094 GCA_964557265.1 uncultured Hyphomicrobium sp. | reverse complement strand
CGTGGCCCGCATCGAGGATCGCCTGCCACGTCTCGTCGCTGTACGGCTTGGTCACGCGCGGCGTCTCGCGGATGCGCGTAACGCTCATGCGATGTTCGAAATCGACCTCGGCGCGCCCGTGACTGCCGGTGATCGGCGCCGCACTGGTCGGCTGCGGCGTCGCCGCGAGCGGAATGTGCCCTTCGCCTGCCAGCAACCCCGAGGTGGCGTCGAGCCCGATCCATCCGGCACCGGGCAGATAAACCTCGCACCACGCATGGAGATCGGTGAAATCGGTTGCGGCGCCGACCGGGCCATCCAGCGCCTTCACGTCCGGCGTGAGCTGGATCAGGTAGCCCGACACGAACCGCGCCGCGAGACCGAGGTGGCGGAAGATCTGCACCATCAGCCACGCACTGTCGCGACACGACCCCGACTCGTTGCCGAGCGTCTCCTCCGGCGTCTGCACGCCCGGCTCCATGCGGATCAGATACCGGATCGCACGCTCCAGATCGCGATTGATGTCGCACAGGAAGTCGATGCTCGTGCGCGGCCTCCGGTCGATCGACGCGAGGTACTTCGCGAGCCGTGGTCCTGCTGGTGCCGCATCGAGATACGGCGCAAGCTCCTTCTTCAACGCCGGATCGTAGTCGAATGGCCAGTCGGCCGCGCTCTCCTCGACGAAGAAGTCGAAAGGATTGATCACCGCCATATCGGCGATGACATCGACCGTCACCGAGAAGACCTCGGTCTCCTCCGGCAGCACCACGCGCGCGAGGAAGTTGCCGAACGGATCCTGCTGCCAGTTGAGGAAGTGCGTCGGCGGCTCGATCTTCATCGAGTAGCCGAGGATCGGCGTGCGGCAGTGCGGCGCCGGCCGCAGCCGGATGACCTGCGGCCCCATGCCGACGCGCCGGTCGTAGCGATAGATCGTCTCGTGGGTCAGCGCGACATGCAATGCCATGGGTCGAACGGGCCTTTCAGCAAGCCATCACCGGCAGCCGCGCCCGCTGTGCGTGACCGGAACGAACAGGGCGTCGGCGCGTTGATCGGCAGGTCTAGATTCCGATTACAGAGTTGCCCCGGCAGCGACAAGCGCAATCGCTCGTCAAACCGGCAGCAGATCTGGGCCTGTCCATATGGCGGGCATAGTGCCCCGAAAAGGCGAACATGTTGCCGAAAAACATGGCAAATCGCCTTTGCCGCGCCAACAACGTCCGACTACATATGCCGTAGACGGCCGATCGCCGCCGCGGCGCCGGCCACAAGCCTCTCGAATATCGGGCCGCCCAGCCATGAAAAATCACACCTGCGCCAAGTGCGGTAACAAGGTCTACTTCGAGAACGTCCAGTGTGTGAAATGCGGCGCCGATCTCGGCTTCGACTCCGACAGCTTGGCCGTGATCACCATTGAGCCGGTCGCCGATCCGGCGGGCGCATATCGCGCGGTCGGGTTGAATGACGCCACCTATCGCTACTGCGCCAACTCAACCCACGCGGCCTGCAACTGGCTGACACCCGCCGACAGCGGCGACGGCTTCTGCCTTGCCTGCTCCCTCAACCGCACCATCCCCGACCTCTCCTTCGTCGACAACCTCGGCGCCTGGCAGGAACTCGAGCGCGCCAAAAAACGGCTCGTCTACGACCTGCTGCGTTTCGGCTTACCACTCGACACCCGTGATGCCGGCGGCGATCGCCTCACGTTCGATTTCCTTCTCAGCGCGACCACCGGCCACCTCGACGGCGTCATCACCATCGACGTCACCGAGGCGAACGCCGTCGAGCGCGAGCGCCAGCGTCAGCAGTTCGGCGAGCCGTATCGCTCCCTCCTCGGCCATCTCCGCCACGAAAGCGGACACTTCTACTGGAACGTCCTGATCGCAGCGACCGGACGCCAGGAGGCGTTTCGCACCCTTTTCGGCGACGAGCGTAACGACTACGGCGCCGCGCTCGCACGTCATCACGCGGAAGGCCCGCCGCCGGACTGGCCGACGAACCACGTCTCCGCCTATGCCAGCGCGCACCCTTGGGAAGACTGGGCCGAGACCTGGGCGCACGTCCTGCATATCGTCTCCGCCGTCGACACCGCGCAAGCCGAAGGCATGGAGCCGCGCGCGTCCGGCCTCATCTTCGGCGCCGCCTGGCCGTTCAAGATCTACGACACCCATCGCGAAGAGACATTCGACGCGCTGATGGACCGCTGGATCCCACTCTCGATTGCGCTCAACAACATGAGCCGCGGGATGGGCCACGAGGATTTCTATCCGTTCGTCATCCCCGTTGCCGCGCGCGACAAGCTCGCCTTCGTCCACCGCGCGATCCAGGATTACGTCACCGGCAAAATCGCACCGTTGCAGCCGGTCGATGCGCCGCCGCCGATTCCACCACCGCCCCCGCAGTGAGGCTTACCCGACGCGCGCGATCAGCGCCTTCGCCGCGGCCGGATTGTGCGGCTTGTATCCGCTGATGACGTAGAAGAACACGTCGCGCGGCCTCCCGTCCCCTTTGCCATCGCCCACGACATCGACCCCTTTCGGCCCCTTCCCGGCGGCCCAATCCTTCGCGCGCGCCGCCCACGTATCGAGCACCTTCTTCGGATAGCCGAGCGTTTCGCCTTCCTGCGTGCCCATCACCCGCACGTAGACGAACGGCGCCGTCACGTCGGCGATCTGCGGGAACGCGCTATCCCCCGCAATGATGATCGCCACACCATACGCGCGCGCCATCGCCACGAACTCAGGAGTCTTGAAACTCTCGTGCCGCACCTCGACCGCGTGCCGGATCGCCCGGCCACCCGCTTCCTTCGGCAGCAACTTGAGGAATGCCTCGAAGTCCGCCGCATCGAATTTCTTCGTCGCCATGAACTGCCAGTTGATCGGGCCGAGCTTCTCCTTCAGCTCCAGCACCCCGCTGCCGAGGAACCGATCGATCGACTCGCCCGCCTCCGCCAGCACGCGCCGGTTGGTCGCGAACCGCGGCCCCTTCACCGCGAACATGAAGCCGCCCGGCGTTTCCGCGTGCCAGCGCGCAAAGCTCTCCGGCTTCTGCGAGCCGTAGTACGTCCCGTTGATCTCGATCGACGTGAGCTGGCTCGCGGCATATTCGAGTTCGCGCTTCTGCGGCAGCTTGTCGGGGTAGAACACGCCACGCCACGGCTCGAACGTCCACCCGCCGACGCCGATGTAGATTTTGCCATGAGATTTCGGCACGGGAACCTCCTTCGGATTGGTCGCGATGCTGGCGGAACGGGACTACGACGTGACGGTCAGCAAATTCGCATCGCGCGCGAGAAGCCATCGACCATCCGGTTGCTTCCTGAAGATCGTCAGCGTGTATCCGGCGCGCTCGATCGAGCGGCCGCCCGGCGCCGTGATCCGCATCTCGAGGCGGCTGCGCATGTAGGCCCATTCACCGGCGATCTCCAGCTCGACGATCTCGCTGGTGCCTTCGATCTCCATGCCGGCCATGCTCGCCGAAGCCGCATCGAACGCCATTTTACCGAACGGCTCCTGCCCGGGGACCATGAACACCACGTCGTCGGTCATCAGGCTCAACACGGTCTTCGTATCGCCGGCCTTGCTCGCGTCCATCCACTTGGCAACGACATCGCGAATGGCTCGTTCGTCGGGGCTCATGATCTGCACTCTCTGGTCCCAGCCTCGCGCCGACAGCTCTCGACGCGAACGGTTTCACCCTCCATATCTATCGCAAAGGAGGACGCCCATGTGCCGCAATATTCGCACGCTGTTCAACTTCGATCCGCCCGCCACGCAGGATGAAATCCGCGCCGCCTCGCTGCAGTTCGTCCGCAAGCTCAGTGGCTTCAACGCGCCGTCGCAGACCAACGCCGCCCCCTTCGCACACGCCGTCGATGAGGTCGCCGCCGCCGCCACGCGCCTGCTCGGCGCGCTCGAAACCAACGCCGCCCCCAAGGACCGCGAGGTCGAGGCACAGAAGGCCCGCGCACGCTCGCAGGCGCGATTTGGATAGCCCGCTCACTTCCCGAACGCTGCTTCCCATTCCGGCTGTTTGAAGCCGATCAGCAGCCCGCCGTCGTACGCCACGATCGGCCGCTTGATCATCGACGGCTGCTCGATCATCAGCCCGATGGCCGT
>CAZKZT010000343.1:1569-4110 GCA_964557265.1 uncultured Hyphomicrobium sp. | reverse complement strand
TGTCCGCGGTCCGGAGGCGGCCCCGGATGGCGTGCGGGAAAAAAGAAATGGCCGTTGCGGAGGCCCAGAGGGGCTCATCCGAAACGGCCATGCATACTGTTTCATTCGACATGCGCAGAGAGGGCTCACGCGCCGATATCGGATGCGGTGGTTCTTAGAGCCTGCTCGGTCGAGATGGAAGCGCTCGTGCTTCCATCGAAACCGTAAATCAGACTCTAAATCGAATACATGGAGCGCGCTCGCGCGACTGCACCGATTCGACCAAAGGCTGGCGCGCCCTAGACGGCGAAATCGGCGAGCTTGGCACCTTTCGCAAGACGGGCAGCGAGCCATTTCGGTTGGCGCCCACGCCCTGTCCAGGTTTCGTCGGGATTATCCTTGTTGCGGAACTTGACGGCGACTTTGCCGCCATTCGTCCGCTTCGCGCCGCGCGGCGAGCCGGTCAGATCCTCGATTTTGTAACCGAGGCTCTCGGCCACAGCGGCCACTTTCTTGCGGGCATTGGTAATGTCGTTGCGGCGTGCTGCAACAATCGCCTTGGCGAGCCGGGCCTCGTGATCGAGCAGCTCTTTCAGGGACATCTTGTCGTAGTTCACGGCGGCCATTGTGGGTCCTCTTGCTTCTTGGGTTTTTGTCGTCCGGGCGGCGCCCCGAAAACTGACTGGTGCCGACCTCTTATTTGCATTTAACACGCCGCGCAATAACCCACATTGGCTTGCGCTGGACGCTGATGAAGAGGTGGACGTGCGGACGATGCGAATACTCAAGTCATATTCTAAATTATCCACTCAAAAGACAAGCATTTTTTTGCAGCAGAGCACCCGTTGACCGAAAAATAAAGCACGCGTGCAAACTGATCAGCGAAATATTGGTCAAAGAACAAGGGCTGGAAAAAGCGGCGTGGAAGATACCGGAATACCTGCTCGCCGACGCGTCGGACATAGTCGACAGCTTTGTTCTTTTCCGTGCAAAGACGCTGCTAATTCGGCCACGCGCCGCGTCACTCCGCCCTGGTAGCAGCCGACGATAGCGGCTGCTAGTGCCATGAATTGCATAAATAAAAAAGCGCCTGCCTGGATTAAGGCGTTGCAGGCAAGCGCGACGCGCATATTCTATGAAAGCGTCCGCGCTGCGTGCCGGCAGCGCGGAACGGCAAGCATGGAGGCGCGCATGGCATCAATCGACGCCCGTCTGCAGTTGAAGGGATTCAGTCTGACAACGGCTGAAATATTGTACCGACTGCCGGATCATCCATCTCTGCTCCAATCATATATCTGGCAGGAGTACGATCTGCATCCGCTATTTCCACGACTGAAGGCTTTTCTCGAGTTCTGGAGCGGCAATCTCGAAGGGCAACTTTATCGAATCACGGTTGCCCACAAGGCGCTTCTCTCGCCGCGTGAAGTGCGAATCGCCGTAGAGCAGTTTCAGATCAACTGAACGGTGCGCAAATTTGGCTCCGGCTGCGCGGCAGGCACCGCCGCGCTAAAAGGACTTCGCTCTCATTTTGTTTTGTGCGTTCAAGCCGCAATCCACAGTTCCCCTGAGCGTATTTGGCCCGTTGCGTTGACCGCCGGGGCCGACTCGGGTTGCGGTTCAACCAGCGCCTGGGATTGGCAGGCTCGGCCCAGGGAGGGGCTGCAGCGGTTGCCGATGGGGTCATCCAGGCGGAATGGGGGTGATTGTGGAACGCGACGCGGTCAGTCATGCACCAGCGAGGCGTCGAGGGGGCTTGCCGCCTCTCTACGTTGCGATCTGGGTTGTGCTTTCGAGCATGGCGCTGACCTATCTGGCGATGCTGTCGGTGCGGCCGGATCTTGCCGATAGTCTCAGCCAACAGGTTTCGGCGGTGCTCGGCACTGAGGGGGGATCTATTGGATCGCGCCACGCCAGCGATGAGCGGGCCCGGGCCGAGATCGTCGAACTGCGCCGGAGCCTCGATGCGCTCGGTGGCGACCTGAACGCCATGCGCCATCAGCTCATTGCGCGCGAGGAACGCGAGCAGGCGCTGGTGGCGCGGCTTGCAGCGGTCGAGGCTGGCAAGTTTGCCGAGAAAGGTTCGCCGATATCCACGGCGAGCATCGATCGCGTGCCCGTGGTCGATGAGACATCGCAAGGGCGAGCTGGCAATCCGCCACTCGTGGAGGCACCATCCGCTGACGCGGTCGAGGCCGCACAGGCGCGCCGCGATCGCGTGCGCGAGGATAAGGTCGCTGCCGCTCCCGCGCCTCAGGCAAAGGCGCCTCCGCCGCCTGAGCCCACTGGTCCACGCGGGATTCAGATCGCCACCGGGCCGTCTGTCGATGCACTTCGCATCAGTTGGATGCTGCTCGCGCAGCGCCACGGCGAGATCCTGCAGCGCTATGAGCCACGCTTCGTCCCCTCGACCAGTGGGTCGGGGCCTGCCTATCGCCTGATTGCCGGGCCGATCGACAATGCGGCTGCTGCCAACAAAGTTTGCAGCGAGCTGCGCGCACGTCGCGTGACGTGCGGCGTCTCGAATTTCGGCGGCGAACCGCTCTGACAGGCGGTAGCGGCTCG
>CAZKZT010000343.1:0-1559 GCA_964557265.1 uncultured Hyphomicrobium sp. | reverse complement strand
TTATTTGGAGCGCGTCAGCCTTCGATGGAAGCGGCGCGGCTGCGCGAACGCGCTCTGTGCTTTCGATTTGGAGTCTGTGTCACGCTCCAGCGAGCCAACTCAGGAGGGCGCTCTGAATCAGCAGGACGCCGAGCCAGTGACCGCCGTCGATCAGGGTCTGGGTGCGCTTGATGCCTTGGAAGGTGTGATTGACGACCAGTGTCGTCATGACGAAGCCGATCCAGATCAGCACCGCTGAAATGAGCGCGTTGCGCAGGCTCAAAGCGATGCCGCCACGCAAGACGTGGAGGAGGATGCCCGCGAGTATCCATGCCATCACGAACTGCGCGATGAACGTGACAATGAATGGCTTGGCGGAGAAGTTCCCGCCGCCGCCGTGGGCCAATTTTTCATCCATGCCGGACGCGGCCAGCCACTGCTTTGAAAACACCCCGTACCAGATGCCGCTGAATACGAACCCCGCGACGGCTGCCACCGCGACGGCCCAATAGCTGATCCCGGTGACATGCATCGCGCGCCCCTCTGTCTGGCGACAATGCCGCCGCGTTATCCAGAGTGCCATGGTGCCGGGACGGTGGCCGTTTGTCGATGTGGCCGAACGTGCGGCGGCGTCAGCGCAACTGCCAGACGGCGGCGCGCTTGATCTCGGCGTCCTCGAGCTCGCGCGTCACCGGGACCTCGTACTGTGCGACGGCCGTGAAGGCATCGGGCGGGAAGTAGTTGCGGCGCGGGTCGCCCACCAGCACGACGCTGCCGCGCGCTGCGGCGGCACGCACGAACGCCATCACCAGATCGGCGAGCGCGCGCTCGTAGAAGAGGTCGCCGACCAGCACCACCTCCGCGGATGGTGCCGCGCCGGCGAGCCAGTCATCGGTGGTCGCCGTGATGGTGACGCCATTCGCTGTCGCGTTGAGCGACATGGCGGACACCGCGATCGCGTCGATGTCGGATGCGATAACGCTTGCCGCTCCCGATTTGGCGGCAGCAATCGCGCCGAGGCCCGAGCCGGCGCCGATGTCGATGACGGTTCGTCCCGCGATCAGATTCGGATTGTCGAGAACGAAACGGGCAAGCGCCTGTCCGCCCGCCCATGCGAACGCCCAGTACGGTGGCGGCAGCCCCATCTCGCCAAGTTCCTCCTCGGTCTTGCGCCAAATGGGCAGCGATTCCTCGGCGAGATGCAGTCTGATCTCGGGCACCAGCGGCGGCGTCAGCAGGCGCGTGTTGGTGAGGATGAATTCGGTTCGATCGATCATAGGATGTGAGAGCCTCGGCGCGCGCATATGGTGATCGACATGCGGGGCGCTGCCGCCAGCCTCATCCTGTTGTAGGTATGGGCGGACGGCATGGCAACGATAGTGTCCTCATTCCGAAGTTCGCTCGAGCCCGTGTCCCGAGATCTAGCGAATTTCTCGATCATCACACTGCTATGAGATCCGCACGATGACTACCGCCGCCCGCCCCGTGCTGCGTTTCGCGCCGAGCCCGAACGGACCGCTGCACCTTGGCCACGCGTTGTCCGCGCTCTACGGCTGGGCCTGGGCGCAGCAACTCGGTGG
>CAZKZT010000342.1:0-4129 GCA_964557265.1 uncultured Hyphomicrobium sp. | reverse complement strand
CTCGGGCTGGACAGCAATCTCGTGGCCCACGTCGACGCCACCGCGCGACAGGCGGCCTGACCTGCTACAACGACGACCCGGAGATCAGGCCGCGGCCTGCACCGCCCTGATCTCCGCCGGTGGATCGAAGTCTTCCGGAATGCCGGCCAGTCCCACGCGCTGAAACCAGCGGCCCAATGCTGGCGATGCTGTCAGCACCGCGAAAGGCACCGCAACGAGGTAGCCCGCCGTCAACGGCAAGCTCCACCAGAACACCGCTGGCGAGACCATCCACAACGCACCGCATACGACGACACCGAACAGCGTCTGCGGCCACAGATTGCGCCACGCCGTCGACCACGAGATGCCGTAGGCGTCGCGCGACTGCCCACCCCAAACGACCGACTTCCCGAATGCAAGGCCGATCATGAAGATGGTCGTGCGGATCGTCGACACCGCGCCTTGCAGGAATGAGAACACCAGCTCCAGCACCGCCGACATCACGAAACGCACCGGCCCCCCATAACGCGCGACCCCTCCTTTCGTGAGCACGGCATCGATGAGCCCCGCGATCTTCGGCATCAGGTACATCGTGAAGAACAGGATGTAGAGGAAGATTGCCAGACCGACGGGATAGTCGGCGACACGCTGCCCTTCCCACGCCGCGAGCGGCAGCAGCGCGATCATGAGCGTCCACGCCGGAATGCCGATGAACATCAGCACCGCCCATACGAGCTGGAAGCGGCTCATCGCGTAGAGGCCAGGCAAATCCAGCAGCTTGATGTACTGCATGTTGCCCTGACACCAACGCACGTCACGCTGCGCGAAGTCGAGCATCGTCGGCGGGTTCTCTTCCCACGAACCGTTCTCGACAGGTAAAACGCGCACCTCGTAGCCCGCGCGCCGCATCAGCGTCGCCTCGACCTGATCGTGCGACAGCACGTGACCACCGAGCGGCGGCTCACCGGGCAGCAGCGGCAGATCGCAGTCCTCCACGAACGGCTTGATCCGCACGACGGCATTGTGCCCCCAGAACGGACCGCAATCGCCGACCCACCATGCCTGCCCCATCGTGTAGGAGCGCATGCCATGGCGCATCCCGAACTGGAAGATGCGCGCGAACGCCGACGATGACGGCATCCCGACCACGAGCGACTGCAGAATGCCGATACGCGGATGCGCCTGCATCATGCGTACCAGCCGCACGATCGCGGGGCCCGACATGACGCTGTCGGCATCAAGCGGCAGCATCAGCTCGTAGTCCTTGCCCCACCGCTCGCAGAAGTCGCGGACGTTACCGGCCTTGAAGCCTGTGTTATCGGTGCGCCGCCGGTACGTGATGCGCGCGGCATCCGGATCGCTCGCCTTCCACGCCGCTATCGCGGCTTCCTCAGCCTCCGCGACCTCCGGCTTGTTGGTGTCCGACAGAACGAAATAGCTGAATGCAGCGCCATCTCCGGTCGCGTCGATACTGTCCTTTACAATCCGCAAGCGCCGGATCGCGCGCGCCGGATCCTCGTTGCGCAGCGTCATGAACACGGCCGTCTTGATCGTAATCGGCGTCGGCAGATCGCCGGACGCGGCGTAGGGCGCCACGGCGCCCATCGGATCCTTGTGGAAGTGCAGCAACCAGAGGCCGACGACCGAGTTCCAGAACCCGACCACCGTCCACGGCGTACCGAACGCGAAGCAGACGAACATGATCATATCGACGGTCGTCCATCCGCCCGCCGACAGCACGCGCGCCGCAAGCCCGAGCATCACAAACCACGTCGCGATGTTAAGCACGGCCAGAAGCAGCCGGCGCCGTCCCAGCTCACTGTTTGCCTGCAACCCCGTCGGTACGCTAAGGCTGGTCCGGTCGGAGACGGAAGCAGCCGATCGGGCGGTGTCGAAATCGTTGGTCATGGGTCCGCTTGCTGCGATGTTTTGGAGAGGGCGCCTGAATCGGGCCCGATGCGGTGCGATGGAGTGACGATGGCCGAGCCCACCGATAGCACAGGAAAATCGCCTACTGCCAACGCGCCATCGGCTTCATCGTTCCACATCGATGACGCAGCGAAGACCGCGCGCGCCATCTGGTACACCGCACCCGGCGTCGCCGAAATACGCTCAGCCCCTCTCGCCAGCGTCACGCCGGGCCACGCACGCGTGCGCACAGCATTCAGCGGCATCAGCCGCGGCACCGAACGGCTGGTCATGAACGGCGCTATCGGTCGGGAGGAATGGGAACGCATGCGTGCGCCTCTGCAGGAAGGCGCGTTTCCTTTCCCCGTGAAATACGGCTATTGCGCGACCGGCATCGTCGAGGACGGGCCGGAAGCATTGCGCGGGCGTGCCGTCTTCTGTCTGCATCCCCACCAGGACCGCTTTGTCGTGCCGATCGAGGTGCTCGCGCCGATCCCAGATGCCGTGCCGCTGCGCCGCGCAACGCTCGCCGCAAATATGGAGACCGCGCTGAACGCCATCTGGGACTCGGGCGCAAGTGCAGGCGATCGGATCGCCATCATCGGCGCGGGCGTCGTCGGATTGTTGATCGCGCGCATCGCTACCGGCCTGCCGGGTGCCGACGTCATCGTTGTCGATGTCGCCACCGAGCGGCGCGCACTCGCTGAGCACTTCGGCGCGCACTTCGCAGTGCCCGAAACCGCCCCACGCGACGCCGATGTCGTCTTTCACACCAGCGTATCGGCGGCTGGCCTTAACACCGCGATCGACTGCGCCGGCATGGAGGCGACGATCGTCGAACTATCCTGGTACGGCGACCGCGATGTCCCGGCTCGACTCGGCGGCAGCTTCCACAGCCGCCGCCTGCGTCTCCAGTCATCTCAGGTCGGTCAGGTGGCGCCCACGCGTCGCGCGCGTTGGAGCTATCGCCGCCGTCTCGAGAAAGCGCTGTCGCTGCTCGATGATCCGCACCTCGACGCGCTCGTCGCCGACGAGATCGCCTTCAACGACGCCCCGACCGCGCTGCCTCGTCTACTCGGCCCCGGCGCGACAGGACTCGCGCCGGTTATCCGATACTGAGCACGCCCGACGGGCGGTTGTCAGAGCACCAATCCGCTCTTCGCGTCGATCAGATGCATATTGTTCAGGTCCGCGGCCATCTTCAACGGTGCGCCGTCTTTCGCGCCCGCCGCCGGATTGACTCGACCGCAGATCGTCTCGCCGTTGATCGGGAAGTACACCAGCGTTTCCATGCCCATAGGTTCGGTCACGTCGAGATTGGCGTCAAACCCGACCACGCCCGGCTCAGGATGCGCCTTCGCCTCGGTCAGATGCTCGGGTCGCAGGCCCAGCAGCACGCTGCCGTTGCCCTTGTGCTGGTTGTACTTCGACACACGCGCCGCTGGCACCGGGAAAGCGATCTTGTCGTTGACACGGATCTGGAGCTGGCCGCCTTCCTCTTGCAGGTTGCACGGAATGAAATTCATGGCGGGCGATCCGATGAAGCCGGCGACGAAGCGCGTTCGCGGATTGTGGTAGAGCTCCGTCGGCGTGCCAACCTGCTCGATCACGCCATGGTTCATCACCACGACACGATCGGCCAGCGTCATCGCCTCGACCTGATCATGCGTCACGTAGACCGTCGTCGTGCGCACCTTCTGGTGGACCTTCTTGATCTCGATGCGCATCTGCACGCGCAGCTTGGCATCGAGATTGGATAGCGGCTCGTCGAACAGGAACACCTTCGGGTTGCGCACGATCGCGCGCCCCATCGCGACGCGTTGGCGCTGGCCGCCCGAGAGCTGCTTCGGCTTGCGGTCGAGCAGCTCCTTGATGTCGAGGATGCGAGCCGCCTCGTCGACTCGACGGTTGATCTCGTCCTTTGGAAACTTCTTCAACCGCAACCCGAACGACATGTTCTCGTGAACCGTCATATGCGGGTAGAGCGCATAGTTCTGGAACACCATTGCGATGTCGCGATCCTTGGGCGGGACGTCGTTGACCACGTCGCCACCGATGGCAATCTCGCCATCGGTGATGTCCTCGAGGCCCGCGATCATGCGCAGCGTCGTTGTCTTTCCGCAGCCTGATGGGCCCACCAAGACCACGAACTCGTGATCCTTGATGTCGAGATCAATGCCGCGCACAGCGAGCACTTCGTCGTACTTCTTGACGACTTTTCTGATGTGAACTTCAGCCATAG
>CAZKZT010000341.1:0-4146 GCA_964557265.1 uncultured Hyphomicrobium sp. | reverse complement strand
CTCATGCCGCCTTCGATCTGGACGTCGCTGACCACGCAGGCGGCCGTCTTCAAGGCATCGGAGGCGAGGAACGCCTCGGCGGAGCCGAACATCTCGATGCGATAACCGTAGGCCCGCATCAGACCGTCGAGCGACACGCAGACTGCGTGGTCATCGTCGACAATGGCTACGAGCGGGGCGGGTTTCACGGCCTTGGTCCTTGCTTGCCGGGGCGGGCACGATGCCCTCCTTGGATACACCCAATCTGGTGAATATTCCTCCGCACCGGTAGTATACCCGGGTTTGCCACCTTAACCGTGGTGGTGGGCCGGCGATCCTCAGGCCTTGAGTTGCTCCGCCATCTTCACGAACTCGACGACCGATTTTGCGCGCATTTTCTTCATGGCGTTAGCCCGGTGGATCTTGATGGTGATCTCACTGAGGCCCAGCTCGAACGCGATCTGCTTGTTCATCAGGCCGGTCGCGACGTGGGCCATGATCTCCTTCTCGCGCGCGGTCAGCTCTGCATAGCGCGCCTGCAGATCATCGAGGCCTGCCCGCTCGGCCCGGCTTGCCGCATCCCGCTCCAGCGCGATTGTTACTGCATCGAGCATGTCCTGGTCGCGGAAAGGCTTCGTCAGGAAGTCGACCGCGCCGGCCTTCATGCCCCGCACGGTCATCGGAATATCTCCGTGACCCGTCATGAGGATCACCGGCATGTGCACGCCCGCGCCGGCAAGCCGGTCCTGGAAGTCGAGGCCACTCAATCCCGGCAGCCGGATATCGAGCACGAGACAGCCGGCCGCGTCCGTATGGCCGGACTGCAGGAAATCCTGCGCCGAGCCGAAAAGACGGGTCTCGTGGCCGACCGAGCGGAACAGACTGTCGAGCGCGGTGCGAATCGCGCCGTCGTCGTCCACGATATGGATGGTGGGCACCTCGGCGGCGGGCTTGACGCTGCCGGATCGGCCCTGCGGTGGTGTTGCCATGGGGTGCTCGCGGCTAATTTAAACGTCGGTATACATTGCGGTTCGTTGGCTCGAAGCACATTTTACCCTCAATCCATTGGCAGGCGGAAGGGTTTACGAATGATTACGTCCAATTCCGCGCATGCGCTTCCGGCCGGCCAGAACCGCGAGTCGGACCTCCGGGCGGTGACCAACGCGATTCCGACCCTGATCTCCTATTTCGACGCCGATCTCGTCTGCCGCTTTGCGAATGACTATCACAATGAATGGTTCGGCCGTTCGCCGAAGAGCCTCGTCGGCCTTCACATGCGCGACTTCATCGGCGCCGAGACCTTTCCGACCCGCGCGCCCTATCTGGAACGCGTGAAGGCTGGCGAGACCGTATCATTCGACGCCAAGGTGCCGCATGGCACCGACGGATGGCGCTACGCCGCTGTCACCTACGTCCCTCGCATGAGCGAGAGTAGCTTCGACGGCTTCTACGTCCTCGTCCTCGACATGACCCGGCGCAAGCAGGAAGTGCTCGGGATGCTCGATCTCGCGCACGACGCCATCCTCGTACGATCGCTCGACGGCACCGTGAACTTCTGGAACGAAGGTTGTGTCGGCGTCTACGGGTGGCACCGCGACGAGGCGATCGGCCGCCATCTGCGGGACCTCGTCTCATGCGAGTTCCCGGCGCCGCTCGAAGAGGTTCAGGCCGAACTGCTCAGAACCAATCGCTGGGATGGCGAGATCAAGCGCTTCAATCGCGACGGCAGCGAGCGCCGGATCGCGGCGCGCTGGTCGCTCCGGCGTGACGCCACAGGCCAGCCAATCGAAATCCTCGAGATGGGCCGCGACGTCACTGCACAGCGGCGCAGCGAGGAAAGCCTGCGGCGCAGCGAGTCGCGCTATCGCAACGTCTTCCAGGCGATGGCGGTGGCGTATCTCGAACTCGACATCACGCGGCTCATGGCGATGGAGAACAATTTCTCCGCGCAGGGCGTGACGGACCTGCGCGCGCACTACGCGGCCAATCCCGGTCTGGCCCGCTCGCTGATGGAGGCGATCGAGATCGTCGATGTGAACGAGAAAGCGGTCCGGCTCTTTGGCGGCACGCGCGAACAGCTTCTCGGGGACGTATCGCGTCTCTGGCCCGTCGCGAGCGAAGCCGCCTTCATGGAAAGCATTTTCGCGCCCGAAACCTCCCCGCACTTCGAAACGGCGACGCGCATGCAGGCCCTCGACGGGCAGGAAATCGACGTTCTTTTCACCTGCTCCTACGTGCCCGATTCACTGGCGCGCAGGATCTTCCACGTCGGCATCATCGACATTTCCGAACGCGTGCGCGCCAACAACGAACTCGCGCGGATCCAGAACGAGCTTGCTCACGCCGCCCGCGTCTCGACCCTCGGCGAACTGTCGGCGTCGATCGCACACGAGGTCAACCAGCCTTTGACCGCCGTCGTCACCAACGCGCAGGCAAGCCTGCGCTGGCTCTCCAATGCCAATCCGAACGTCGACGAGGCGAAAGCGGCGATCACGCGCTCTGTCGAGGAGGCCAAGCGCGCCTCCGCCATCATCGCCCGCGTACGCGCGATGTCGACGAAAAAGGAGCCCGAGAAGGTGTGCTTCCCCGCCCGCGCGCTGGTCGAGGATGCCGTTGCGATCCTGCGTTCCGAACTGGCCAAGAACAACATCCGCCTGCGCTACATCATCGGCAACGAGGTGCCCGATGTCGTCGGCGACCGCATCCAGCTTCAACAGGTCGTGATCAATCTGATGGTCAACGCGATCCAGGCACTGACACAGCCGGGCATCGGAAACCGGACGCTCACGGTCCGCGTCGCGCGCGAAGGCGCCGATATCGGCATCGAGGTCGAGGACAGCGGCCCCGGTATCGATCCCGATCATGTGCCGCGGCTATTCAACGCCTTTTTCACGACCAAGGCCGAGGGCATGGGCATGGGCCTGTCGATCTGCAAATCGATCGTCGAAGCCCATCGCGGGCACATCGAGGTGAAGCCCGCGAACCCCAATGGTGCGGTGTTCCGCGTCACGCTCCCCGTGTCCGCGCACATCCACTGACGGTAGCGGCGGACCGCTCATCAGCGCTCAGCCACACTTCACTACATACCGAGGTATAAAGTCCGCAAACTAACGCTCTAGCTTTTGATGCTGCACGTAGAATACCGGTTCGACCCGGCAAGGCGCATCTTAGGTTCATCGCCGCCACGAAGCGCGGCTCACAGATTGAACCAGACGGAGATGAGCCATGAAGACGATCCTCAGCACCCTCGTTGCCCTCGGCCTGTTCGCCGGTGCCGCCAGCGCCCAGACGTTCCAGCCCTTCGACGACATCACCACCGCCAATCCGCGGTCCTTCTCGGGCTACGAGCAGGCGCTGCCCCGCGTGAGCAATGACGACTACCGTCAGGCCCTGCCGCGCACCAGCAACGACGACTATCGCGATGCGCTGCCGCTGACCCACGAGACCTTCGGCGACATCACCATTGCAACGCCCTGAGCCCTCAGCGCGTTAACGAGAAGCCGGACGGCGGCTCTTTCCCCCTGCCCCCCTCCTCCCTCGAGGGTCGCCGTCCGGGATCCCTTTTCCTCCCCCCAAACTGAAACAGGGGCCGCTCTCGCGGCCCCTGCTTTTTTGTGTCGAATGATGTCGAAACGGATCAGGCGCTCGCGCCCTCCGCGGCCGCGCTCGCCTTCTGCACCGCGCGCTGCACCTTCTCGAAGGCGCGGACTTCGATCTGGCGGATGCGCTCACGCGACACGCCGAACTCGACGGAGAGATCTTCAAGTGTCGCCGGCTCCTCGCGCAGACGCCGCGCTTCGAAAATCTGGCGCTCGCGGTCGGTCAGCGCATTCATTGCATTGCCGAGCATGCCGCGCCGCATCTCGAGCTCCTCGCTTTCCGCAAGCCGCTCCTCCTGATCCGGCGTGTCGTCGACGAGCCAATCCTGCCACTCGCCGGACTCGGCGTCGGCACGTACCGGCGCATTGAGCGATGCGTCACCGCCGAGGCGACGGTTCATCGAGACCACGTCTTCTTCGCTGACGCCGAGCTTGGTCGCGATCGCCTTGACCTGATCCGGCCTGAGCTCGCCTTCCTCGATCGCCTGGATCTGCCCCTTCACGCGGCGCAGATTGAAGAACAGCTTCTTCTGCGCCGCCGTGGTGCCCATCTTCACGAGGCTCCACG
>CAZKZT010000340.1:0-4154 GCA_964557265.1 uncultured Hyphomicrobium sp. | reverse complement strand
GTCGAGTGCGGGTGGCGCGGAGACCGGCGTGGCGGCGGGCGGCGTGGTCGTGCGCGCAAGCGGCGGCGGCTGTCGGGCGTGCGGCAGGTCGCGAGGTGCGGCGGGCGTCGCGGCTGGTGGCGATGACGGGACGCCCGGAAGCGGGATCGGCATCAGACCACGGTGCGCCTCCAGCATCACGTCGCGCCAGATCAACGCTGGTACGCCGCCACCGCTGATGCCGTCCATCGGTGCGCCATCGTCGTTGCCGACCCATACGCCCGCGGTCAGATGGCCCGTGAACCCGACGAACCATGCGTCGCGGTGGTCTTGCGTCGTGCCGGTCTTGCCGGCTGCCGTGTGGCCTGGGAAAGCGGCGCGCCGTCCGGTGCCGTCGACGAGGGCGGTATGGAGCATGTCATTGAGCGGGCCGACCGCGCTCGCTGCGACGACTTCAACGGCCCGCGACGCAGGGCGTGCGTGGAGCGTCGTGCCGCGATCCGTCCGCACGCGCCGAATGACATGCGGTGACAGATTTTGTCCGCCATTCGCAAAGACACCGTACACGCCCGTCAGCTCCAGCAGCGTCACCTCGGACGTGCCGAGCGCGAGCGACGCATCCTCGCGCAGCGTGCTGGTGATGCCGAGCCGGCGCGCCATGGTGGCGACGCGCTTCGTTCCGATGTCCTGCTGCAGCGCCACCGCGACCGTATTCACCGAATGCGCCAGCGCATGGCGCAGCGTCATGGCGCCGGCATGGGTGCCGCGGTCGTTGCGCGGGCTCCAGCCGCCGATCGTGATCGGGCGATCGTGGACGATGACCTCGGGCGAGACGCCGGCTTCGGTCGCCGCGAGATAGAGGATCGGCTTGAATGCCGAGCCTGGCTGGCGGCGGGCGCGGGTTGCGCGATTGAATTGGCTGCGGCTCCAGGCGCGGCCGCCGACGAGGGCGCGCACGCCGCCATCCCGGTCGAGGACGACGACGCCGGCCTGGGTGGTTTCGACGGTACGGGGAGATGTCGACAGCCGGCGCGCGACAACGCTCTGAGCGTGCCGCTGCAGCGCCGCGTCGATCGTTGTCTCGACGACGATGCCGGTCTGGCCGTGACCGGCGAGCGGCGGCAGGCGTTCGAGAACGTAGTCGACGGCATACTCGACCCCTGTCTCTTCGCGCACTGTATCGGCCGCGGCGTAGGTCACCTGCTGGTTGAGGGCGCCGGCATGCGCCGCTTCGTCGATGAAACCCGCTTCCCGCATCGCGGCGAGGACCAGGATCGCGCGCTGGGCGGCGGCTTCGGGCCGTGATGCCGGAGATAGACGCGACGGCGCCTTCAGCAGTCCCGCGATGATGGCGGCTTCAGCGACGGTGAGATCGCGTGCGGGCTTGGCGAAGTAGCGCCGGGCGGCCGCATCGATGCCGTAGACGCCGGCGCCGAAATAGACCCGGTTGAGATAGAGCTGCAGGATGCCGGACTTGCCGAGCCTCAACTCGAGCCACAAGGCGAGTACGACCTCCTCGAGCTTGCGCTCGAAGGTGCGCTCCGAGGACAGGAACAGGTTTTTGGCGAGCTGCTGGGTGAGGGTCGATCCGCCCTGGGCGTAGCGCGCGGCGCGCAGGTTCGCCAGCATGGCGCGGGCAAGACCGCGAAAGTCGAGGCCATAGTGCTCGAAGAAGCGCCGGTCTTCGATCGCCAGGACGGCGTGGAGTACGTGTGGCGGCAACTCGTCGATCGATATGGCACGCGCCGCCTGTCCCCGTTCCGCGAGGAGGCTGCCGTCACGGGCCAGCACCCGGACGGACGGCGCCTGCTCGCGCTGTCGCAACGCCGAGGGGTCGGGAAAGCGGATCGTGTAGCGGACCATCGCGGTCGCCATCAGGACCGAGGCAAGGATGGCGCCGAGGGACAGCGCGCGCAGCAGAAGGCGGCGCCGCCAGCGCCGCCGTGGACGCGGACTGGCGGGGGGTGGCGCACCGGTCTGGCCCTGTTCCCCATCCATCCCGCCAGCTGGCCACAACAAGGCTAAGGTTTGGTTAGGGCGCGTCTTGCTGCGGGGCGCCGCTCAGGCGTGCAAGTGCGTCGAGGCCACCGGTTTGGCGGAGGGCCTCGGCGAGGACCATTGCCGCCGCGACGGCGATATTGAGGGATCGCAAGCCTGGCCGCATCGGAATGCGGATGCGTGCGTCGGCCGCTTGGTGGACGGTTTCTGGCGCGCCGGCACTTTCGCGGCCGAGCAGCAGCGTATCGCGGGGCGCGAATCGGAAGTCGGAATAGGCTGTCTCGGCGTGCGTCGTGAGCAGAATCAGCCGGCCTGGGGCCTGCTGCGGCGCCCCTTCGATGCGACGATCCGCCAGAAAGCTGTCGAAAGATATGTGGCGCTGGATCTCGACCGCATCCAGATAGTCGAGACCTGCCCGGCGCAGATTGCGGTTGCCCATGTCGAAGCCTGCCGGCCCGATCACGTCGACGCCGACGCCCATGCACGCGGCGAGGCGCAGAATTGTTCCGGCATTCTGTGGAATGTCAGGCTGATAGAGCGCCAGACGCATGAGGCAGCTTGCTCCATTGGGGCCTCTCGATCCGCCGTCGCAGAACGGGGCGATGATCGTTCGGCAGGGGGCTCGTGCACTGCTGCGCCAAATTGCCCCTTCGCAGCTTCGGCGGACCTGCTTGTGCGTGCTTAGAAAGGATGCAAAAAGTACGCGCGTCAAACCGCCCGATCCGGGGAGGAGCGGGTTCACGCCATTTTTATGGGGTCACCGCGACTAGAGTTAGGCTGTTTGGTGGCAGGAGCGACCCGTTCGCCCCGGCTTCCGTTCAGGCGTGAATCGGGCCCGTCGGCGTAAGTCGGGCCTGCGCAGGGGCATATGGGCCGGCTGAGGCCGGGCAAGAAGAAAGAGGAGGCTGGACGTGGCGGCCCATACGGAAGATCCGACACGGCGCGACATGCTCGTCGTTGCAGCGAGCGCGTTTGCAGCCGTCGGTGGCGCGGCAACACTTTGGCCGCTGATCCAGCAAATGAATCCCGACGCTTCGACCCAGGCGCTGGCGTCGATCGAAGTCGATGTCGGGCCGATCCAGGAAGGCCAGGCCGTCACCGTGATGTGGCGCGGCAAGCCGGTCTTCATCCGTCACCGCACCAAGGCGGAGATCGATCAGGCGAAGGCCGTCGATCCGAAGTCACTCCCCGACAATCACGCGCGCAACGAAGCGCTGCCCGACGCGTCGCCCGCGAGCGATGCCAACCGCACGAAGGCCGGCAAGGAGCAGTGGCTGGTGATGGTCGGCATCTGCACCCATCTGGGCTGCATTCCCAAAGGCCAGGGCATCTCCGACGTCAGGGGCGATTTCAACGGCTGGTTCTGCGTCTGCCACGGCTCGCACTACGACTCGTCCGGTCGCATCCGCCGCGGTCCCGCGCCGCGCAATCTCGACGTGCCGGTGTACAGTTTCATGACCGACACCATGATCAAGATCGGCTGAGGGTTCGCATCCGCCATGTCTCACGAATCCACCTACAAGCCCGCCACCCGCGCCGAACACTGGCTCGACGAGCGGCTCCCGATCATCCGCCTCGCCCATGACACGGCTGTCTCCTACCCGACGCCGCGCAACCTGAATTATCTCTGGACCTTCGGCGGCATTCTGACGTTCTGCCTCGTCGTCCAGATCGTGACCGGCATCGTGCTCGCGATGCACTACATCCCGAACGACACGATGGCGTTCGACTCGATCGAGCGGATCCGCCGTGACGTCAACTACGGCTGGCTGATCCGCAACGTGCACGCGGTCGGCGCCTCGATGTTCTTCTTTGCGGTCTACGTCCACATGGCCCGCGGCCTCTACTACGGTTCCTACAAGGCGCCGCGCGAGGTCTTGTGGATCCTCGGCGTGCTGCTGTTCCTGCTCATGATGGCCACAGGCTTCCTCGGCTATACGCTGCCGTGGGGCCAGATGAGCTTCTGGGGCGCGACCGTCATCACCAACTTCTTCTCGGCGTTCCCCGGCATCGGCGAGGCGCTCACCACCTTCCTGTGGGGCGGCTATTCGGTCGGCAACCCGACGCTCAACCGCTTCTTCTCGCTGCACTACCTGCTGCCGTTCGTGATCGCCGGCGTGGTCGTGCTGCACGTCTGGGCGCTGCACGTCACCGGCCAGACCAACCCGACCGGCATC